>JAPLJV010000001.1 GCA_026388415.1 Deltaproteobacteria bacterium
AAGGTATAGTCGAAATAGATGCCGGGCAGCCATCCATTCTCCTCACTCTTGCCCGGCGGGGGAAAGTCTTCCTTGTAATCAAAGTTATAGTACATGAAGCCCATTTCAAAGGTAGATGATTTCTGTTTTACGCCACTGACATCTAAGGATTCAGAGGATACGGCAGGAAGTATTTTATCAACCTGTTTGTCTTGTGAAACCTTCTCTTCCATGGGTGTCTTGGATTCCTGTTTTGCATCAACGCCGGTATCTTTAATAAAATTGACCACGTCCTCAAACTTACGGGATATTATTTTGCCGTCTTCCGTTTCAATGTGGATATCGTAAACGTTCATTTTAATAACTCTTCCGTATATGATGCTCCCATCTTTAAATTCCGCACCGACAATGTTTCCGGTTTGTGCGAAAGAAAACGTATAAATAAATAGACTAAATGTGATTATTACGGCGCAAGTCCAAGCTTTATTGCGGCATGATCTCATATCCTGTTGCCCTCCTTCGGTGGAAAAGTATGAAAAGCAGTTTTGCCCCTGAAACGAGGCAGTTTAGTGGGGCTGTTTTTGCTTGTCAAGGGATATTTGGCAGCGAAAAACAGGGACTGGCGGTGCGGTTTGAGGAGGAATTCGGATCGGCGGTCGCTATTTTAATGAGGGCGGGAATTTATTCCTTGCCATCCATTTTTTTGTTTCTTATACTGTCATCATACTACTTTGATAGATAAACAGGAAAAGGAAGATTTTTCTACGATGATCAAGCCCCGCATAATTTTTATGGGGACACCGGAATTCGCCCTGCCGGCACTGTCCCTCCTGCTGGACGAAAAATATCCACTGGTCGGGGTCGTTACCCAGCCGGACCGTCCGCAGGGGCGGGGGCGGGCATGTCTGCCGTCGCCGGTGAAGGTTATGGCCCTGGCCCACCAGTTGCCCATCATGCAGCCGGAACGGATGAGAGATGACGGCTTTCTGGCAACATTCCACTCTCTGGCGCCTGATTTAGTTGTGCTGGCGGCTTACGGCCAGTTGCTGCCCAAAGAAATCACGGATCGTCCGCCCCTGGGCTGCCTCAATATCCATCCCTCTCTCCTGCCGAAATACCGGGGCGCCGCGCCGATCAACCGGGCCATCATTAACGGTGAAAAGGTGAGCGGTGTCACCATCATGCAGATGACGGAGAAACTGGATGCGGGAGATATTATTTTGCAGGAGGAAACCCCGATCGGAGGGGACGAAACATTTGATCAACTGCACGACCGTCTGGCCCACCGGGGAGCGGAGCTGCTGATCCGCGCAATTGTAATGGCGGCTAACGGTACGGTTCAGAGAGTGTCTCAAAACGGTGCCGCCGCCACTTATGCCCCGCGTTTAAATAAGGAAGATGGGCTTCTGCTATGGGGGCAGGATGTGTCATCCCTTGTCAATCTCATCCGTGGTTTATCGTCGTCGCCGGGGGCCTTTACCTTTCTGGCCGGGAAGAAACTAAAAATCCTCAGCGCCAGCGCAGAGATAACAGACACGGGCGTGGCACCGGGGACGATCATCAGCCAGAAGGGAAGGGGACTGAAGGTGGCGGCCGGAAATGGCTGGGTTAATCTCCTCGATGTACAGATGGAAAATAAAAAAAGGATGCCCATAGAAGACTTTCTCCGGGGCTATGAGGTTCAGGCAGGAACATCTTTGGGGCTTTAATATTATTGTGCCAATGACACCACGCGGCATGGCCGTCGAAATATTGAACCGGGTAGCATTGACCGATGCTTATGCCGAACCATTGCTCGACGCCTGCCTTTCTACCCAGGACCTGACCAATATCCACGATCGGAGGCTTCTGACCGAGCTGGTTTACGGCGTACTGCGGCAGCAAGGCCACCTGGCAGCCGGATACCTGTCTTTGCCGTGGTAGATGAAGCCGTCAAGCTCGCCAAAATCCACCAGCCCGGCAGCGCCGGACTCGTGAACGCCATTCTGAGAAATTACCTCCGGAAGCGGGAGAACCTGGTTTATCCCAATTTGACAGAAGCCCCCCTGGAACATATTGCCGTTTTGCATTCTCATCCCCGCTGGCTGGTGGAACGCTGGCTGAAAAGCTTCGGTGTGGAAGAGACGGCAGCCCTCTGTGCCGCCAACAATGAGATCCCGCCGATTACGCTCCGGGTCAACGGGCTGAAAGTGACCAGAGAAGAAGCGAGGAGGGAGCTGGCAGCAGACAATATTGAGGCCGGGGAAACAGTTTTTTCCCCCCATGGCCTCAATATTGCCAAACACGGACCGTCTCTGCGCGAGACGGCAAGTTACCAAAAAGGCCACGTACTGCTGCAGGACGAGGCCTCCCAATTGGTCGGACTGCTTACGGCGCCGCAACCGGGGGAAAATGTCCTTGATCTTTGCGCCGGCACAGGGGTAAAAACAACTCAT
The DNA here is from genome assembly GCA_026388415.1 of Deltaproteobacteria bacterium. Classification (NCBI taxonomy): domain Bacteria; kingdom Pseudomonadati; phylum Myxococcota; class Myxococcia; species Deltaproteobacteria bacterium. The sequence continues at coordinate 2,415 of JAPLJV010000001.1, forward strand.
CTGGCCGAAATTATGGACAACAAGGGGATGATTGCCGCTTGCGACATTCACACCGGGAAGCTCGCCTCGCTGCGGGAACTGGCGAACAGACTGGGTATCGGGATCGTGGAGACCCGGGTTGGAGACGCCGCAACCGACAAGGGGCCTTCCTGGCAGGGACAATTCGACCGGGCGCTCGTTGATGCGCCCTGCTCGGGGCTTGGAACCTTGAGAAGAAATCCGGAAATAAAATGGCGCCTCCGTGCGCGTGACCCTAAATCCCTTTCCGGCCTGCAAAAGCAACTGCTGCACAGCGCTTCCGCCTGCTTAAAAAGGGGCGGAACGCTGGTGTATAGTGTCTGCACGGTCATGCCGGAAGAAAACGAGGCCGTTATAGCTGATTTTCTCAAGCATCACAGGGACTTTTATTCAGCGCCGCCGCCGGCATCAATAGATCGGGCGCTAACAGACCAGCGGGGATTTTTCCGCACCAATACGGCCAGCCACGGCACGGATGGTTTTTTTGGCGCGGTTCTGGTGAAAAAACGGGGCTGAATTTATGGCTCTTGACATTATTACACAAAATCACCATAATCCCCCTGCCGTTGATAAACTTGGCAATAGCATGTGCATATATCCCCGATAGAAGCATGCGGGGATGACAACAATTTTTGGCTAAACAATGCGGGAGGTGCAGCAATGAGCTTCAGGATTAAGGAAAATATCACCTGGGTAGGGAAAATAGACTGGGAACTGAGGAAATTCCACGGCGAAGAATATTCCACGCATCGTGGTTCTTCCTACAATTCCTATCTGGTCCAGGATGAGAAGACCGCCCTGATAGATACGGTATGGACGCCTTTTGCGAAGGAATTTGTCCACAATCTCAAACAGACGGGTGCGCTCAGCAGTATTGATTTTGTGATTGCCAATCACGGCGAGCCGGATCACAGCGGAGGCTTGCCGGAACTTATGCGGGAAATCCCTGACAGACCGGTATACTGCACCGCCAATGCCATCAAATCCCTGAAAGGCCAATATCATCAGGACTGGAATTTTAAGCCGGTCAAGACGGGCGATAAATTAAGCCTGGGGAATAAGGAGTTGATATTTATCGAGGCCCCCATGCTGCACTGGCCGGACACCATGTTCTGCTATCTTACCGGGGACAATATTCTGTTTAGTAACGACGCCTTCGGGCAGCATTATGCATCAGAGCTGATGTTTAACGACCTGGTCAACCAGGTGGAGTTATATCAGGAATGCATCAAGTATTACGCCAATATCCTGACGCCGTTCAGCAGGCTGGTGGACAGGAAAATAAAGGAGGTAGTGGGATTGAATGTGCCGGTGGATATGATCTGCACAAGCCACGGGATTATCTGGCGGCAGGACCCGCTCCAGATCGTCAATAAATATCTGGAATGGGCTGGTGACTATCAGGAAAACCAGATAACCATTATTTATGACACCATGTGGAACTCGACGCGTAAGATGGCGGAGGCGATTGCCGCAGGTATCCGGCAGAGCGATGATAAAATCGCCGTCAAACTTTTCAACTGCGCCCGTTCCGACAAAAACGATATTATTACGGAAATCTTTAAGTCGAAGGCAATCTTGGTCGGCTCTCCGACCATCGGTAAAGGCATCCTTACCCATATTGCCGGCATCCTCGAGGAAATACGGGGATTGTCCTTCAAAAACAAAAAAGCCGCCGCCTTCGGCAGTTATGGCTGGAGCGGTGAATCGCTGAAAATGATAACAGAAAAACTGCGGGAGGGCGGATTCGAAATCGTCCATGACGGAATCAGGGAAATGTGGAATCCCGACCAGCAGGGCCGGGAAAACTGCCTCAATTTCGGGAAAACCTTTGCCTCGCTGCTGAAAATTTGAACAAATAAAGAATCGTCATTCCGGTGCTCTGTTTAGTCCTCGCTCGACGGGGAAACACCGGAATCCAGAAATTTCAACGCGTTACAAAAGCACTGGACACCGGTTTTCACCGGTGTGACGACTTTTGACCAGACCATCAAAGATGGCAAGATAGGAACGTGAAAGCTCACTCCCTCCGGACAACCTCTCCCCTCAGGCTGACTACAACATGACTCATGGGGAGGTTCGCATTGGCTGCCGCCATTCCCCTTTTGACGATCACAGGCAACCCCTGACAGCAGGGGACTTCCATGGTAAGAACAGTTACGCTCTTCACCCCCGACATTTTGAAAACATCAGTGAATTTCTGGATGTAGGCCTCGGCGTCGTCGAATTTCGGGCACCCGACCATGAGCACCTTGCCCTGGAGAAAATCGCGATGGAAATCGGCGTAGGCAAAGGGCGTGCAGTCGGCAGCAACGAGCAGATCCGCTCCCTTCAGGAACGGCGCGGTCGGAGGTACCAGTTTTATCTGCACCGGCCAATGGGAGAGGGCAGAGACGTTACTTTGGTAAGAGGCAGGCTTGTTGGCCTCCTCGCAGGATTTGAAGGGCCTCTTGAAGTCCTGTATCTGGGTTGAGGGACAACCGCAGGCCATGGTCGGCGCAGTTGGGGGTGGAGGCGGAGGAGACTTCTGCAGGTGCTCTTCCACGGCTTCTTCGTCAAAATCATCGGCTTCCCGCTCTATCACGTGGAGGGCATCGTTAGGGCACTCTCCGAGACAGGCGCCAAGACCATCGCAGTATTTTTCGGCCATCAGGCGGGCCTTGCCTTCCACGATCTGAATGGCTCCCTCGGCGCAGGAAGGCACACATTGTCCGCAACCGTCGCATTTATCTTCTTCTATCTGTATTATTTTGCGCATTATTTTCATTTTTCACATCTCCTTTTATATGGAAATGGATCGTCATACCGGCGCTCTTTTCGGTCCTCGCTTGACGGGGAAAGGCCGGTATCCAGTCCTTTACACCTAGATTCCGGATCGGGTCCGGAATGACAGAAGGCATTTTCATCCTTCGTTGTGCCCGCGACGGGCATGGGGGGTAATCAGAAGCTCCCCGGCCAGTTTCCGGCCGCTGGCCGTGAAAAATAACTTTTCCATAATGACGCCCAGCTTTTCCCCATCAACGGGTTCTTCTTTTTCCTCCAGGTTAGAAATCAAATCTGCATCGTAAACAATCTTGAAATTGACCGTTTCCTCGGCGCGGGGGTGATGATGACGCCCGATGATATCGCAGACCTCATCTATGATATCCCTGCTGGCCGAGAGTTTAGCCAGAATCTCCCGGGCGATGGGCGGCCCCTCTTCTTCCTGATACCTTGCTTCCGTGCTGCCATGCTTACGTTCCGCCTCGTGAATGCCGATATCGTGGAGATAGGCGGCGCACAGAACCACCACCATATCTCCCCGTTCTTCCCTCGCAATCTGCTCTGCCAACCGGGCCACCTTGGTGGCGTGACCGATGCGCCGGAAGTCCTGTCTGAAGTAGCGTTTCATTTCTATCGCCACGCGGTCTTTCAGGAGATCCTTTCTCTGAGCCAGTAATTCCGGCGGCAGTTCTCCCAGGCACTGTTCCGCGTGCTGGCAATAGGAAGCACAGCCGAAATCCATCCGGGGATTGATAATCTTGTTGCCGCAATTTTTACATTTGCGGGCAGACTCATCCTTGAAAAACTCAATGACATGACCGCACTTGGGGCAAGGGACGTCGAAGATGGCCCCCGGTTTCCAGTAGCGCGTATCCTGTCCGGGACATTGCATATCCTTTCACCCTGCCCTTTATCCCAGAATCGCCTTCAGATCCTCATCCACCGTGGTGATCGGCTTGATGTCAAAGGTCTTGACCAGCACATCGAGTACGTTCGGGGTGATAAAGGCCGGGAGCGTGGGGCCCAGGCGGATATTCTTGATTCCCAGGTGCAGCAGGGTCAGCAGTATTGCGACCGCTTTCTGCTCGTACCAGGAGAGGATCATGGACAGGGGCAGGTCATTGACGCCGACACCGAAAGCACCGGCCAGAGCCACGGCGATCTGGATGGCCGAGTAGGCGTCATTGCACTGGCCGATGTCCAGCAGGCGCGGAATACCGCCAATATTGCCCAGCTCTTTGTCGAAAAAGCGGAACTTGCCGCAGGCGAGCGTGAGGATTACCGTATCGGCGGGGGCCTTCTCCACAAACTCGGTATAGTAATTGCGGCCCGGTTTGGCGCCGTCGCATCCCGCAACGAGGAAAAAATGGCGGATGGCCTTACCCTTGACGGCCTCGATGACCTTGTCGGCCACGCCGAGGACCGCGTTTCTGGCAAAGCCCACGAGCACCTCCCGTCCCTTGGTATCCGCCGGGAAACCGGGCAGGGTCAGCGCCTTGTCAATCAGCAGCTTGAAGTTACCGTCGGCGATGTGGGGTACTCCGGGCCAGCCGGTTGGGCCGCTCGTGAAGATGTTGTCCTGATAAGTTTCGCGCGGTTTCTGGATGCAGTTGGTCGTCATCAGTATGGTCCCGGGAAATTCCGCGAACTCTTTGGCCTGATTTTGCCAGGCGGTTCCGTAGTGACCATAGAGATGGGCGTATTTTTTCAAACCCGGATAGCCGTGGGCCGGCAGCATTTCACCGTGGGTGTAGATATTGATGCCCTTGCCCTCCGTCTGCTTGAGCAGTTCCTCCAGGTCTTTTAGGTCATGGCCGGAGACGAGGATGGCCTTGCCCTTTTTAGCCCCCAGGGGTACGCTTGTGGGCGTCGGATGTCCGTAAGTCCCGGTATTGCCGGCATCGAGTAGCTCCATCGTCCGGAGATTTACCGCGCCGCACTTCAGCACCAGGGCGACCCAGTCGTTCAGACCCAGATCCTTTCTCAAGGTGGCTGCCAGCCCTTCCTGGAGGAAAGCAGTAATAGAGTCGTCCTCCTGGCCCAGGATGCGGGCGTGGTGGGCGTATGAAGCCACCCCTTTAAGACCGAAAAGCAGGATGTGCTGGAGCGAGAGAATATCACTGTTGATATCCGGGTCGGACTTCAGACCGACCTTCTCTCCTTGGGCGATCAGGCCGCTCAGGGTTGCCGCCGGCTGGAAAGTGGCCGTTGCCTCGGTAAAATCAATTTTGCCGCCGGCCGCGCGCACTTTTTCTTTCAGGCTTTCCCGCAGGGCGACACATTGCCGGATCAGACCGTCGAAGCGCTGCGGGTCGAAATTCGCGTTGGTGATGACGGCAAAAAGCCCGTCACTGGTGAAGGCGTCGGCCTCCTTGTTGCGAACTCCGACTTTACGACCTTCCAGGGCGTACAGAGCCAGACCCTTCAGGGCATAGACCAGCAGATCCTGCAGAGCGGCCACATCCGGTTCCTTGCCGCAGACTCCCATAATTGTGCAAGCTGCACCTTTGGCGGTTTGTTCACACTGGTAGCAAAACATTTTATTCTCTGCCATCTTGGTATCCCTCCTATGTAAGTGGTTTGATCGTCAGTATTGATTGACTGCACAATAAAGTTAAAGACATAGCCCGCTCGTGCACAGAAAGAGGGCTTCGTAAGCGGTGGGATCGGGGACATCGAGGTTGTGGATCCGGATTGTGATTGCCTATACCATCAAATACTTCTTCTTCACCTCTTCGTTCGCTTCGAGCTCGGCTACAGTCCCTTCAAAGCGAATTCTACCGTTATCAATGACGTAGGCCCGGCTGATCATCTTCAGCGCCGATCTGACGTTCTGTTCCGAAAGGAGAATGCTGATGCCGGCATCCCGCAGCTTGAGAATCTGTTCTTCGAGGTCACGGACAATGAGCGGCGCCAGTCCTTCCGTCGGTTCGTCCAGCAGGAGCAGCTCCGGCCCCCCCATCAGGCCCCGGGCAATGGTGAGCATCTGCTGTTCGCCGCCGCTTAAGTTTCCGGCTCTTCTTGTTTTTATTTCAGCCAGAGCGGGGAATATCTCGTAAACCCTCTCCTTGTTCCATTCGATGCCGCGGCGAAACACTATCTCCAGGTTATCGTCAACGCTTAAATCGGCAAAGACCCGGCGATCATCGGGCACATAAGCGATTCCTTTGCGGAAGTGCAAAAATGGTTTGAGGCCCGTAATGTCTTCATCGTTGAAGGATACGCGCCCTTGCCGGGGGGGGGTCAGGCCCATGATGCTCCGCATGGTGGTGCTCTTGCCGGCGCCGTTTCTGCCCAGGAGCCCTACCACCTCTCCTTTGTTGACGGCGAGGGAGACGCCGAAAAGGATATGGCTGGAGCCGTAATATGTTTCAATCCCCCTTACATCAAGCATACGTCACTCCCCCCCAGGTATGCATCCTGTACCGCCTCGTTGCAGCGCACTTCCTCACAGGATCCCTGGATAATTGTACCGCCTCTCACCATGACCATAATCCGGTTGGCAATTCCGAAGACAATCTCCATGTCGTGCTCGCAAAAGAGGATAGTAAGTCCCATGGTCTGGGAAAGCTTTTTTATAAGGTCAATACAACGCGAGGTTTCTTCGGCGGCCATGCCGGCAGTAGGTTCATCGAGGATCAGGAACTCGGGGCTACCCCCCAGGGCCATGGCGATCTCCAGGACTTTGCGGTCACCGTGGGAGAGGAGCGCTGTTGTGCGATTTTTTTTCTTCAAGAGGCCGACGCTGGCAAGGATCTCATCCGTTTCTTTAATTGCCAGACTTGTCGAAGGGGTAAAGAGGTTCCAGGTTTTTTTCTCGCGTGATAATACGGATATCTGCACGTTTTCAAAAACGGTCAGCCTTTGAAAAACGTTGACTATCTGAAAGGAGCGGGAGATGCGCTTGCGGCAGACCTCATGGGGAGAAAGCCCGGTAATATCTTCATTTTTAAAGAGCACCCGGCCGGAATCAGGCTTGATAATTCCGGTAATGAGGTTAAATAGCGTGGTCTTCCCGGCCCCGTTGGGCCCGATGACGGCCACGATTTCACCTTTTTCCACTGTCAGGTTGGCCTTGTTCACCGCCTTGAAGCCGGCAAAGGTTTTTGATATGGATGTTACCTCTAACACTTATTGCTCCCTTATTTCCGGTTCTATAAATCCTCTTTTGAATTTTTCCTCAACATAGCCAAGGATGCCGTTGGGCAGGAAAAAGATGACGAGCATCATGATAATACCGAGCACAAGCGCCCAATAGCCGGTATAGGTACTCACAAAGGTTCTCAGAACAACGATGACGGCAGCTCCCAGCATGGGTCCCAGGAAGGTAAACCACCCCCCGAGCAAACACATGATGAGGATCTCCAGGGAGAAGGTCCAGAAAAGCATATCGGGGAAAACCGTATTATCCACGACAACAAAAAGAGAACCGGCCACCCCCGCAAAAAATCCGGCCAGGGCCAGGGCCAGGAGTTGATGCATTCTGACGTTTATTCCGATCATCTCGCTGCGCACGGGATTATCCCTGATGCCCTGGAGAGCGCTTCCGAAAGGGGAGTGGAGAATCTTCCACATGATAAAAAGACATACCAGGGTAACGATGACCGTAAAATAGTAGGCGCTCTTCGGCGTGGCAAGGAGCTCCGGAATGGGTACGCCGTGTATCCCGTCATCGCCTCCCGTAAAGGAATACCAGCGGTAAACAATGGCCCAGACTAAGGAACCGAGCGAGATCTGCAGCATGCCGAAATAAAGCTTGGAAAGGCGGATACAGATGATGCCGATAACAAGGCCGAAGGCGGCCGCTACCAGGGGCCCGACAATGAATGCCAGCATTGGGGGCAGAGCCGTCTTCGTCAGTATCAGCGTTGTTCCATAGGCGCAAACCCCGTAGAAGACGGCGTGGTGGAACTGGAAAATCCCCCCGTATCCGAGGACAAGATTCAGGCTCGTGGCCAGCAGGCCGTAGAGTAAAATGATCGAGACGAGATAAACGTAAAAGCGCGGGAGAAATGCAGGGAACAACAGCAGCAGGATAATGCCTGCGCCCAGCCAGAAAAGGGTTTTCTTGCTCATATATGCTCCCTTACCAGGTAGATTTGAGAAGTCCCGTCGGCCGGAACAGCAATACGACCACCACGGCAAGATAGGGGAAAATAATGCCAAATTGCGGCCAGATGAGAATGCCCAATGACTGCGTCAGGCCGAAGATCAGGGCGCCGAGCAAAGCGCCCCAGATGTTTCCCAACCCTCCCATGATGACAATGAGGAAGGCTTCGATAATGAGGTTGTGGTCCATGCCGAGGGTGACACTCACCGTAGGCGCCACGAGGACCCCTCCCAGCCCGGCCAGGTAACAGCCGATGACAAAGACGGAGGCGAAGACCCAGCTTACGTTGATGCCCACCGCTCCTACCATCTCCCTGTCCACGGCCGCCGCCCTTGCTATCTTCCCGATCTTGGTCTTGTTCGTCAGCAGCCAGAGGAGTACTGCCACCAAAGGGCCGGCAAGGAGCAGAAAGAGGTTATAGCGGGGGAAGGGAAGCCCCCCGAAGAGCGGCACAAAACCCTGAAAAATAAGGGGCACGGGCACTGATTTGTACTCGCCGCCCCACACAAGCTTCACGAGGTCGCCAAAAACGAGGGAAAACGCAAAGGTCAGGAGGAGGAGCATGAGGTGTTCCCGTTCGTAGAGGAACTGAAACATCCCCCGTTCCGCAATCAGACTGATAAGGGCCACCACTAACGGGGCAATAAGGAGGGCCATCCAGAAACCGGCCGAGCCCCCGCCGCACAGCTTCGTCACCGTGAAAGCGGCAAAGGCGCCGATCATGTAGAGAGAGCCATGGGCCACATTGGGGATCCGGAGGACCCCCAGGATGAGGGTCAGGCCGGAGGCCACGATGAAGAGAATCGTGGTCCGGCTCAGACCCACAAAAACCTGCGACAGAACACCCGCCGGTATTATCGAATAGATGGCATCCATGCAGAACTCCTGTGAGAGAATTCTTACTTGCGGTCCTTTGCTATCTCGTCACAGGTAGTCATATAATCCTTGGCTTGGATTACCTGAATATTGCCGGCGACGAGAAAATCGTACTTGGGATCCTTCTTCGTGATTCCGAAATACATGGGAAGCTCAAGCTGGTGGTCGCACCCTCTGATTGCAAGCGGACCCACCGGGCTGTCAAGCGACATGCCTTCGAGGGCCTTGATGAGAGCTTCCGCATCAATCTTGCCCGCTTTTTTGTACCCTTCGGCGATGAACCTGGCGGTCATATACCCGGAAAGAGCTCCTATGCGCGGCTCTCTGTTGTAGGTCTTTTTGAATTCGGCAACAAATGCCCTGTTCGCCGGGGTGTCAGGATAGTAGAAAAAATAGTTGGCCGTTCCGAAGACGCCTTCCGGCGCATTTTGTTCCTGGGGCCTTAGCACGGAAAGCTCGATAGCCGTATGCTGATAGAACGGTATCTTCTGGCTCAAGCCGGTCGCCTTGGCGGCCTTCTGGAAATTGACCATGCCGGAGCCGCCCGTGGCTACGATGATGAAATCAGGCTTGGCGGCGAGAATCTGGGTAATATAAGGGGTAAAATCTGCTTCTCCCACCTTCCACCAGGATTCTCCAACCTTCTGTACCTGTGGTTTCAGATTTTTCAGATTATTCCATAGACTATCGGCAATGGCGTGGCCGTATTCATAATCGTCACCGGCAATCCAGTATTTCAGGTAGGGTTTTTTCGCCAGGGCCAGGGCAGCCGCCTTGCCAGCCATCGCGGTATTTTCGTTCATATTGAAGATGTACTTGTGCCCTTTTTCGCCGATGATCTTATCGCTTTTGGCAAAGGTCACGAAAAACGGTATCTTCTCTTTTTTCACGAAATCGGAAATGGCAAGGGTCGTCGCGCTGTTGATCGTACCCATGAGAATGTCAACATTTTCCTTCATTACCAGCTCTTTAGCCATGGCCAGGCCGATATCCGGTTTAAACTTCTCGTCGCGGGTAGTATATTCAATCTTTTTCCCGAGGACCCCGCCCTTGGCATTGATTTCATTGACGGCCATCTTGAATCCGTCCAGGACATCCATGGTGAATGTCGTTGCCGGCCCCGTGTAGGTGTCAACAATACCCACCTTGATTGTGTCTGCGGCATACGAGAGCGGACATACTGCCAACAAACCGACAAAGAGCAACAAAGATATGGAAATTACTAACGATTTTTTCATAGCTACATCTCCTTTCAATTTTTTAAGCCTGTTATTCCGTCCCTTTTAGGAATCTTCTAAAATATATGCCTGTATTTGTCAATATTAATCCTGTTGTCAAAGAGTGTAGATGACAGGACCCGGCTTGCTATAATTGGTTGCATCCGCTCACGCTCGACGCCGTGCAACATCTGTTACTTATTGAAGTCAACAAGCGAGGCCGGTTTGATTTTGTAGAAGAGTTCAACCCGTACTTCTTAACTAAAAAACATGCGCTGCTTATTGGCATCACCTTCTACAAAGCAACACCTGTTATAGCCGGAACCTTCCGAAGATTTGTGTTTGAAAGATTGATCTGGCCGCTGCTTTCAGTGGCGCGGCTCCTGAGTTCAGTATAATGTTGTGGTCATAGCCTTTCAACGGATTTTAATGTTGCCTCTTGACAATATTTGTATAGCCGGTTATATGAATATAAACCTTTCAGGAGAATAAACATGAAAAAAGCCGCAGCGTTTTTCAAAGTCCTTGCCGATGAAGCCCGCTTGAATATGCTCTGGCTCCTCTTGAACCACCGGGAGTTATGTGTCTGCGACTTCATGGCGGTACTCGAAGTGACCCAGTCCAAGGCGTCCCGGCACCTGCGGATTTTGTACAATGCCGGCCTGGTAACTGACCGGCGCGTCGGGCTCTGGATCTATTACTCGCTTCAGCCGGCGGCCGATGATTTTGTGCGGACCTTTCTGGAAACACTCCGTTCCACCTTGGCCCACCGCCAAGAAGCCGTTGAGCTCCTAAAAAAACTTGATATCTGGCTTGAGCAGAAAGACCAGACCAAGTGCAGTTGATGGGAGAGGAGAAAAACCATAGCACTGAGGAAGAGCGAGAATGAAAAAAAGAGTCCTTTTCATCTGTACGAATAATTCCTGCCGATCACAGATGGCGGAAGGCATCGTCAATCACGAACTGGGGGATAAAATCGAGGCCTATTCGGCAGGAACAACACCGACTTCTGTTAATCCACGGGCGATTCAAAGCATGGCGGAGATCGGTATCGCTATCTCCGGTCATCGTTCCAAAGTCATGGACGAATTCGCCGATCAACAGTTCGATTATGTCATTACCCTCTGCGATAGCGCCAATGAACAATGCCCGCTGTTCTTCGGTGGCGTCAAAAAGATACACATGGGCTTCGCCGATCCGGCAGCGGCCACGGGTAGCGAGGAGGAAATTAGGACGGCATTCCGGACGGTGCGGGATGAAATCAAAGCCAGGCTTATAGAGTTCTTTACAAATGAATCAATTTAAGGAGGCAACCATGACCAGCTCAATCAGTAAGAAACTTTCCTTTCTCGACCGCTACCTGACCCTCTGGATTTTTGCCGCCATGGCAGCAGGCGTCGGCGCTGGCTGGCTCATCCCCGGGGTCAAGGACTTCGTCAACTTATTTACCGTCGGGACCACGAATATTCCCATCGCCGCGGGCCTGATCCTGATGATGTATCCACCCTTCGCCAAGGTGAAGTATGAGGAGATGGGGGACGTCTTCCGCAACAAGCGGATACTCGGTCTCTCGCTGGTACAGAACTGGGTGGTCGGCCCGATTCTCATGTTTATCCTGGCCATCGTTTTTCTGCACGACAAGCCGGAATACATGGTCGGGCTGATCATGATCGGGCTGGCGCGCTGCATTGCCATGGTCATCGTCTGGAACGATCTGGCCAAGGGGGATACGGAGTACGCCGCCGGTCTGGTCGCCTTTAACAGCATCTTCCAGGTCATCTTCTTCAGCGTCTATGCCTGGTTCTTCATCAGTGTGCTGCCGCCGCTCTTCAGTCTTAAAGGGGCGGTGGTCGCCATCACCATCGGCCAGATCGCCGAGAGCGTCTTCATCTATCTCGGCATTCCCTTCATCGCCGGCGCGCTGACCCGATTTATCGGCGTCAAGATCATGGGGCGGGAGCGCTACCATGCCGTGGTGGTCCCCAAGATCAGCCCCATCACCCTGATTGCCTTGCTCTTTACCATCGTCGTCATGTTCAGTCTCAAGGGCGACCTCATCGTCCAGATTCCCTTAGACGTGGTGCGCATCGCTATCCCGCTCTTGATCTACTTCGTGGTGATGTTTCTGATGTCTTTCTGGATGGGCAGGAAGGTCGGGGCCGACTACGGCAAAACCACTACCCTGGCTTTTACGGCTGCCAGCAACAACTTTGAACTCGCCATCGCCGTGGCAGTGGCCGTCTTCGGCCTCAACTCCGGGGCGGCCTTTGCAGCCGTGATCGGTCCCCTGGTGGAAGTGCCGGTCATGATCGGCTTGGTCAACGTTGCCTTCTGGTTCCAGCGACGGTACTTCGCTGAACAAATTCAGACAAGTACATCCCGATGAAGAGACTTACATTAAGATGAACGCTGATTTGATTTTAACAACTTTTCCCGCGCAAGAAGAGCTCAACCGGGCCGTGGCGGTTCTCGAAACCATAGACGCCGCCTACGAGCGTATCGAACCGAGCCCGGCGCTGTCGCTGGTCGCCTTGCCGGCGCTTGTCATGAGCCGGGAAGGCCGGGGACGTCTGGAGGCCCTGGCCCCGACGGTCGTTTTTTCCGGCTGGGTGAATTACCGGGTGTCCCGTGTAGAGATGCTCGACGGACCGGCGCCGCAGGAGCCAAAATCTGATGACTGTTTTCGGCGTTCCTCCATTATGTTCCTGGGACCATGTGTTGCCGATGAAACGAAGATCCGGCTGATTGCGCACCTGGAGGGAGATCTGGGACCAGTCCTGCCTTACCTGAACGCGGTTATCCCGCAAGCATTATACACGCCTGCGGCTGAGACCCTTACCTATATGGAAGGATACCGGATGATAGCGCTGTACCGTCAGCGCATCACGATTGCCAAGGCAGACGAGATTGTGGATGCCTGGCGGACCCTCGAAGACATTCGCCAACTTGCGGAGCAGACCTGGAACGACCGGAGCACGATCGAGCCTTCCTTTGAAATCCGCAAAAAGCCGCCCGCGATCGAGATTTTCAAGCGGCTGCCTCGAACGAACTGCGGCTTATGCAGCGAGCCAACCTGTCTCGCCTTTGCCGTAAAGGTCTGGACCGGTGCAGCCTCCGTGAGGCTTTGTCTCCCGGTTTTTGAGGAAGATGACAAGTTCGCTTTTCTGAGAGAGCCATTGCTCGAAATATGTGCCGGAATGGGACTAAAGGCCGGCGAACAAGGGTAGACAGAAATAAAAAACGTTATCAAGTCGTGAGAAGGGAGGATGGCAATGAATACGCAAGCGAAGATGATCGAACAATTGCTTTCCGATACCGGCGTCCGAGTCAACGGTCCCAATCCCTGGGACATCCGGGTGCGGAACGAGCGACTTTACTCACGCCTACTGAAAGACGGCAGTCTCGGGCTGGGGGAATCCTACATGGAGGGCTGGTGGGACTGTTCCCGGATCGATGGGTTTATCTGCCGACTTCTCGGGGAAAAGCTGGAGGCAAAAATCAAGGGGAACCTGAAAACTCTCTTGCCTTATCTCTCCGGCAGGCTCTTCAATCTCCAGTCACTAACCCGGGCGGAAATCGTCGCCCGCAGGCACTACGATCTCGGCAATGAGCTCTTTTTTTCTTTTCTTGACCCCTACAAACAGTACAGTTGCGCCTACTTTGCAGGGACGGACGATCTGGTGGAAGCCCAGCGGAAAAAGCTGGAACTTATCTGCCGGAAGATCGACCTCCAACCTCAGGATCATGTCCTGGATATCGGTTGCGGCTGGGGCGGCTTCGCGCGCTATGCCGCCGAAACGCACGGCTGCACGGTAACGGCTGTCAATATATCTGAGGAACAGGTCCGGCATGCCCGTGAATTTTGCAAAGACCTGCCCGTGAACGTCCTCCATAAGGACTACCGGCAAATCCGGGGGACCTTTGACAAGATCATATCCGTCGGCATGTTCGAACATGTGGGACAGAAAAACTACCGGACTTTCATGAAAGTTGCCGATCGTTGTCTGAAAGAAGGGGGGATATTTCTGCTTCACACCATCGGCGGCAATGATTCCCGAGTAAGCGGTGATCCCTGGATTGACCGGTATATTTTCCCCAACGGGAGGTTGCCCAGTATTGCCCAGATCGCCAAAGCCGTGGAAGATCTCTTTGTAATCGAAGATCTCCATAATCTGTCCCCTCACTACGAAAAAACCCTTCAAGCCTGGAACGACCAATTCCAGAAGGCATGGCCCGGACTCGCGGAAAAATACGATCGTACATTCAAGAGGATGTGGGAATACTACCTGCTATCCTGCGCCGGGGCCTTCTGCTCCCGGCATATTCAAGTCTGGCAGATATTGATGACCAAGGAGGGTGCCAAACAACCGGCATGCCGTTTCGGTGATGAGAGGGCAAATGTGTGATGCAGTGAAACAACTTTCTGCTGATGGGAGCAAAAAGAATCATGGCGGACAAGATTATCATCTGCGGAACGGACATCAGACTCTTCTGTATTCAGGCTCGGGGGTGATCGCAGTTATACAGCACCACGAATGCCTGGGCGGTTCCGGAGACCCTGATGCCGACGCAAGAAACCTTTCGCGTGCGCGAAGGTAGTGCTGCCAAACATGAAAGGAGAAAAGTCATGACAACGACAGATGAATTGAAGGATATGTTCAGCAGGCTGACGGATGAAGAGAAAGTGGTTTTCATGAAATCCGTAATGCCTTCTTTTTGCGAGATATTCAGCAAGAATCCCGAGAAGATGATGAAGGAGATGATGCTGCTCTGCAGGGACATGATGAAGTCGGGCATGATGGATATGCAGGGCATGATGAAATAGAAACTTCATCAGGAGGTACCCATGGGATGAGTGTGAAGTTATTTCTTTCAAGAAATCTGACTTACCTTGCGAAGGGCAAGGACGTGTTTGAGGTAAATGGCGAGACAGTGGGCGAGTGTCTCAACCATCTCGTCAGCCTCGTCCCCGTAATGAAAAAAACCCTCTTTTATGAGTCAGGGGACCGGCTGTATCCGCACGTTCAGGTGCAGGTTAACAAAAAGAGCGCCAATGCAGAAGGTCTGACAAAGCAAGTAAATGATGGTGATGAAATTCATATTCTGCTGAAATGGCACTGATGAGGCGGAGGTGCGGGTGACTAGTTTAGTCACCATAAGCTGAAATGACCAAAAAACTGCATCGGTCTCTTTCAAGGACAACAAATTAAGGAGAGAGTTATGTTACCAGGAGATCAGTCCAAAGCTTTCAAGGATTTCTACGATTCGGCACGCTACAACAAGATTCTCGAGCCGAAGACAACCCTCATGCTTCACCTTGCTTCGGCCATGGCAGTGAGCTGCTATCCCTGAATGCAGCACTACCTTGGCGTTGCCAGGGATATGGGTATTTCCGAAGAGGAGATCGGTGCAGTCCAGGCTGTCGTCATGGCTGTTTCCGCCGGAAAGGTCAACGCCCAGCTCCGCGAGGTGCAATCAAGAACAACGGCGAGTTGATGTAGCTACGCGCCCAGTCCCCCCCATTACGTGAGGGAACACCGGGCTGGGCTCATAAAAGACCAATTGAGGAGGTAATATGTCACTGTTTGAAATAATAGGATGAACTACCTGAGGCGATTGCGAACCGCCGACAGTTAGTCGGCGCATGCTGAGATTTCCTGACGATACCCAGGTAAGTGTTAATGGTTTGGACGAGACAATGGCCGACCTCTACTCTGAAGGCAGGCAAGCGAATCAGGAGACCGCCGCGGAGATCATTAAAAGGTTGGAAGTCCTGAAC
>JAPLJV010000002.1 GCA_026388415.1 Deltaproteobacteria bacterium
TATTTCTCAAAAAAATCCTTCTTCATTATGATACCTTTGGAGTCATGTATTGAAACCACGTTTTTGTCGCATCGGCAATACTGTTAGCATCCCAGAGCGGTGCGTCCTGCCATTTGTTGATATCAGCCATCATTTTTGCTACACCATCCGCAAAACTGACTTCTGGCATCCATGCAAGATGTTTTTGAATTTTTGATATATCCGCCCATGTGCAATCAGGTTCGCCAGGCCGTTTGGGGATATAAACGACTTCACCGACAAGCAGCTCAACCAAACGATTGACACTTTGCGGGTTGCCTGCGCCGAGATTATAAATTTCGCCTATATGTTTCGACTCAGCAACGGCTAAGAATGCAGTTGCGACATCTGTAACAAAAAGAAAATCCCTTGTTTGTGTCCCATCTCCTACAACAGTGAAGGGCTTTCCCGCCAGTTTTTGCTTGAAAAATACACCGAATACAGCCCCATAAGCACCGGTTGTTCGCACTCTTGGACCATAGGCATTAAAAATACGTATTGAATTAACCTGTAACCCATAAATTTTATTCCAATGCAGGACAGCCTGCTCACCTTGATATTTACTCAAGGCATACGGGTATTGGGGGTTAATTGGATGGTCTTCCCGCGTGGGTGTGTCCGCTAATCCATAACAGGATGACGATGCGGCATAGACAAATTTCTCTACACCGGAGAAACGAGCACATTCAAGAACGTGGACCGTTCCCTGGATATTCGTGGACATATAATCTATTGGTTTTTCGATTGATGGAACAATGTCACCAATACCCGCAAAGTGGAAGACATAGCGCGCATTGGTAAAAATGGGCGAGTTTTCTTTCAAATCAAGAATATCTTCGTTATAAAATTCTAAATTTGTATTGCCTTTGTGATGGTCTAAATTGGCCTCTCGGCCACCTGACAAGTTATCAAGCACCCTGACTTTATAACCGCGGTCAAGAAGCAGATCCACCATGTGGCTGCCGATAAAGCCGGCGCCACCTGTAACCACAGCAATGTTGTCTTGACTCACTTTATACCCCTTTTTTTAACAACCTTGACATTGACATAACTTTCATCAGTCATGCTATTCGGGATTTTTCCAGATTTGAATGCCTGGCACATCCCTTTAACCGCATCTTCGACTGACCGCTTGGGAACATAGCCAAGTTTCTCATTAATTTTACGAGAGGATACGTGATAGGAACGAAGATCATTGCTTGTTGTCGTTATGATTTCAATTGGAGCTTTTTCCGGCATTTCCTGTTCCACTATTTTTTTAACCATTGCTGCAAGTTCAGAAATTGTGTGGTTTTGGTATGCAGCGTTAAATATTTCTCCAGCAATCAAATCGGATGGAAATTCCAACAACTGAACATATAGCTCCGCGATATCTTCAACGTGAATGTTGGGTCGTTTTTGTGATCCGCCAAAAACAGTTATCTGTCCCTTATTTACGGCCAAATTCGTAAGAATGTTAACCGAAAGGTCCAACCGCATACGCGGTGAATAGCCGCATACGGTGGCTGGCCTGATAACCACCGTAGTAAAATCCGGGGACTGATGTTTCAAAAGGAGTGGCTCCGACATACCCTTATATTTATTGTAATCAGTGAGCGGCACCAGAGGATGTGTTTCCGTTACCTCAGGGGCATCGCTTACACCATAGACCGAGCTGGACGAGGCATAAATGAATCTTCTAACGCCATTCTTTTTGCAGGCTACCACGAAAGGTTCAAAAGAATCATAATTGATTGATTTACTTAGTTCCGGATTCAACTCAAAACTCGGGTCATTGGAAATGCAAGCCAAGTGGATAACGCTATCCACACCTTTCAATGCTGCTGTAAGAGAAGTAATATCACGAACATCTCCTTCTACAACCTGCAACTTCGGATGCTTAGGTAATCCATCTGTTCCAAATAACATAAGATCATAAACGACCACTTCATAACCGGCTTCTAATAATTTTGACACCAATACACAACCAACATATCCGGCTCCTCCGGCAACAAGAACTTTTTTCATTCAAACCTCCATTATGATTCAAATTTCAATATTAAATCCTGCCTGAACGGCATCACGATGAAACATTTTCACGGTATCCATTGAATATTCGGCCAAATCTTTACCAATCAAAGGAAGTTTTGCCAAGAGGTCATTGGTAACTGTGATAATCTGGCACCCAACCGATTCCGCATGAAATACGTTAAGTAACTCCCTCGGGCTTGCCCATATAAGCTCAGCAAGGGGATTTTTTTTTAGCAGTCTTACTGCTTCAGCCATTATTGGAACAGGATCGCGGCCAGTATCGGCTACTCTTCCCGCAAAGACTGAAACACAACTTGGCGTATCTTCTGACAGATAATCTACAATATTTTCTACCTGCTTTGTAGTCGTCAAAGCGGTCACATTGACTTTTACCCCCGCTTTGGTTAGCCGTCTCACAAGCGGGCCGGCATCATCTCCGTGGGTATTCGTAATAGGGATTTTCACATACACATTTTTACCCCAGGAAGCAATCTGTAATGCCTGCTTTTCCATAATTTCAAAATCGTCAGAAAATACCTCAAAAGACACGGGACGTGGTTTGACGATCCTTATTACATCCAATGCAAATGCATGATAATTTTTTACATTCGATTTGCGCATAAGAGTCGGATTTGTTGTAAAACCTTTGATAAGCGGGTTTTTATTTAGCTCTTCTATGCCTTTCAAGTCTGCACCGTCAGCGAAGATTTTTATCTTTAGATCATTTAGATTCGGCATCAATTGTTTCCCCTTTTATCAAATTCATTTTTCAAAATGAACGCAGCAGCGTCATAAAGTGAACCCGCTACAGCATCCATCCCTTGTGCTTGAGGTTCATTATAATTGATTTCTGGTCGTATAAGTATTGTCTTACATCCGGCCGCCTTGCCTGCCTCAATATCGCGCCACCTGTCGCCAATCATGTAGGATCCTGAAAGATCTATCGAGTATTCTTGAGCGGCATCTAAAATCATACCAGGCTTTGGTTTTCGGCAGAGGCAATTGTCTTCATCAATGTGATAGCAAACTTTAATATCATCCACTTGAATCTGCTGACGAATAATCCCGTGAATAGATTCCACCACTTCCTTGCTTTGTACACCCTTGGCCACATCGGGCTGATTGGTAACAACAATCACCAAATAGCCGGATGAACGTAAAGACTGGATTGCTTCAGACGTCCCCGGAGGGAATACTAAATCTTCAATCTTTGAGGGTGGATATGGTTTCCTGTCGCGAATAATGGCCCTGTTTATCACACCATCTCGATCAAGAAATACCGCAAATTTTGTCTCAGCTTTGCTTTCCAGTTTTTCCCAACCCTTCCCATTTATTCACCTGCATCATTAGTATTGGATGACTGACTATACAATGCCAAACAACAGCTTGGAATGCTTCTGTGTGGGGTGTGATTTTGTTTGGATCAACCGTTGGAATCACAATCACTTCGTCACCCACCTTTTTTGTATATCCGCCATCACGTCCAACAATACCAAATATTTTCAATCTCCTTCGTTTAGCCTCATCTAGGGCCCGCACAATATTTGGACTTACATTTCTTTCAACATCACCCCCACCTACAGAAAATACCATTACTGCATCTTTTTCGTTTGCATGGCTCGTAATTAGCCATGCTTCGAATACAGTAGGCCATCCTTCATCATTTGTACGCGCGGTTAGTTCAGCTACATTGTCAACGGGCGTGTAAGCTTCTATGCCCGCCAATTTTCTGAAATCGTTTACGGCATGGCTGCAATTGGCAGCGCTACCACCAACACCGATAAGAAAAAGTCTGCCGCCTCGCTCTCTTAATTCAACCAAGGCAATTGCGATCCGGTCAACGCAAGAATAATCTATTGCTTCCGCGATATCTGCAGTTTGTTTGAGAAAGTCTTTTGAATATGACATTTTGTCTCCCTCTTGAGTAACATAAAGCTTAAGATGATTCATAAAGCCGTCGGTTCCGGTGACTAATATTTTTTGCGTTGTTATATCCGTGGTTGGCTTTCGTCCGTTGGTGTCTGGCCAGTTTTTTAAGGGTATGCCGGTCAACCGGCATTCGCAGCTATATGATACTATTAAGAAGTTAACGATTGGTGAAAAGTTTTGCCTCCGTAATCTATGGGGGGTCAGGTCTTGCAATTTAGCGTTCTTCAATACATCTAAAACCCCTCGGAGATCAATTGTCGCCGACTCTTTTGCATCCTTATCATCTCCTAAATGAACATGATTCGGAAAGGTTTTATAGCCCGCACTCTCAGGTAGCCGTCAGTCTCAACCTCTCTTTGCTTGACGACTTTAAATCGCGCCACCACGGAGGACACGGTAAGAAGAAGAATGCATTCCTCCAGATAATCATGAATGGTCATGCAGAAGGACTTTCAATTATGTTAAGCCGATCTACTGACCTTTCATACATTTGGTACATGGCAGACCACTCGAAGTAGTCCTCTTTATCTCCGAGTTCCCCTTTTTCAAACCGATCAAAAAAATCCTTAGAGGACATCTGATAGGCGCTTTCAAAACGGGAAAGTTCTTTTTTTAACATATTAACTTCTTCGGTGGTTTTTTCCTTTTCATATTCGATGATCTTTCCAATAGATCGAGACAGGTATTTGTTCTGCAAACCCTTTTCAAAGATCTTGCCGATATTTTGAATTATATCCTTTGTAGTTGATATTGCCTGCATATTATCTCCTTCCTAAACTTTCTTTAACCGGGAATTAGCACGGCCCCCCTTACCTTTAGGCCGGGGTTACCGGTTTGGTTTTCAGCAGGGCCAGGATGGTTTTCTTTAGTTCGCCCAGAGAGGCGGCGGGATCTATTGCGGCGAGCTTGGCGTTGGTCTTGTCAATCCATTCACGATGAGCATCGGGGGTGAGCGCAGTGCGCGCCTGGCGCTGGCCACCGGCTGCCTCTTTCGCCTGCTTTTCCTTGACCTTGTTCCAGGCCGTGACCATACTGCGGACCTGCTTCTTGCGGGCGATGGCGATCAGGGCTAAAAACAAGTGCTGAGTGCTGAGGACTGAGGGTTTCAATCTTGAGTTATATTTGACCCCACAAAGTCGACAACGGAGCCGCCCACAAGCGATCGCCCAGTGGCATGGTTTCTGTGCCGTCGTAAAGTAAAACACCCATCTTGAACTGATCGCCAGCCACGCCGGCCAGTTTTTTCAGGCCGTGCAGATCGCTGGCTTTGACTGTGGCAGCGGCTTTTATCTCGACGCCAATCAGTTGACCGGCAGCGTTTTCGATCACCACATCCACTTCAAACATGTCAACATCGCGATAGTAGAGCAGCCGATAGTCATCCTCAGCCGTGGTGATGTGTTTGAGCAGCTCACCATACGCGAAGGTCTCGAGCACATTGCCAAATCGGCTACGATCTTGCTGCACTTCGGCGGGACCAAGATCAAGCAAGGTGGCCAACAGACCGGCATCAACAAACTGCAGCTTGGGGGTTTTGACAACACGCTTAAGTCGGTTCCTGGCCCAAACCTCAACACGCTTGAGCAAGTACATCTGCTCGAACACCCCGACGTAGCGGGCTGCCGTCTTGCTGTCCAACCCCACTTGGCCACCCAGTTGGGTGTAATTGCACATTTGGCCCGATACCTGGGCCAGGCTACGCAAAAAACGGGGTAACTGGTCGAGCTTGGCGATGCTGGCCACGTCACGAACATCGCGCTGAATAATGGCATCCATATACTGACGTGCCCACACGGTACGCCTGCGCGCATCCGTGCGGGAAATCGCTTCAGGGTAGCCACCTCGCAAAACAGCTTCGACCAACGCCGCCCCCACTACTGACATGGCGACCTTGAGCAGCCTGCCGGAAAAAGCCGCATCAACCCAATTTGCAGTGTTCCCGTACAGCTCGCTTTGCGACAGTGGCAGCAAAGTGAGCGTCTCCATTCGACCGGCCAAAGAATCCGCTACGGCAGGCAGCGCCATCAAATTGGCCGACCCGGTCAGCAAGAACCTGCCAGGACGCCTATCCTCATCAATACTCTTCTTGATGGCCAGCAGCAGTTGGGGCGCACGCTGGATTTCATCAATGATAGCGCGATCCAGGCTTCGAACCATCCCGACCGGATCTGCCCTGGCGGATAATAGCGTCAACTCGTCATCCAGCGTGAGATAGCGCATCCCTTGCGTTGCCATCTGCCGCACCAAGGTTGTTTTGCCTGCCTGGCGCGGGCCTGCAACCAGAACAACGGGCGTGTCGGCCAGTGCTTCTGCGATGCGCGCTTCAATCAAGCGCGAGTATAAAAAGGGTGAGTTCATGAGGACATCATAGCGTGAAACATGGAATCTATCAACGTAAATTACGGAATATAAACCCGAATATTATGGAATATGTGAGACCTTTGAATTTCTACCTTTTTTGTCGCCCCGGCGAAAGCCGGGGTCCAGAAGGTATTGAAAAGACTGGATACCGGCCTTCGCCGGTATGACGATTTGGTAAATTTAAGGAGAAATTCAAGGCTCTCGCTGAGGACTGAGTGGAAGAAATTAGTTAATTATGTAGGGGACAGAAATGCAATGTTTAGGCTTTATATCACCAAAATCATGGTGTGCCCCATGGATTAACCAGTACTAATTCTGCAATTCCATTGAAATCCTTCATGTTACGAGTTGCCAGGCAAAGATGGTTGGACAGTGTGATAGCCGCAATCTGTGCATCCTCCGTGCTAATAGGCTGACCGGCACGTGTTCTTGCTGCCACCAATTCTGCATAAATTTCCGCAGACTGTTCATCAAATGGCAGGCAGCGCCCCGAAAATTCTTTCGAAAACATTTCAGCGGCGGCATCCGCCAAGCTGGTTTGACGTTTACCAGGCGGAAGTAGCGAAATACCTAACAGGATTTCAGCTTGTGTAACAGCAGAAGTGTAGTACCCAGCTTCATTGTTTAAAGCAAACCACGCTAATACCTGAACATCCGGTTGAGGGCGCATTAATTCGGACAAAACGTTTGTATCCAACAATATTGCTTGCTCCATCAGCGATCCAACTGGGGAGGCATGCGCGATAACTGGCGTGCAGGAATGGGCAATCCTTCCCCCTCTAAGTTTGCAAAACGCTGGTGAATACGTTGAGCGATATTCTCAGCTTGCCCCCCCGGCGATTTTCTTTGTCTTAAAAATTCGGCAAAGTCCAATAGTTCTGCCAGTAGCGGTGCCGGCAGTTCTTTGGTCACCTTATAAAATCTTTCTGCTATCGTCATGATTACACCTCTCTTCTTGTAGTTTCGGGGGTCTTGCAATTTAGCATCTTGCGGGGGTGGGATTTTGCCTTTGTGCTATCGCGCCGATCAGCGTCATATCCTCAATGACCGAATGCAAACGCCATTTCTTCAAATGCACATAGGCGACTGACTGATCAGCCTCCGTATTACGCAACGTCATTTCCTTGTGCCAGCGGTTGAAATCCTCTTCTCCATCAACCTGAAAGACTATGACGGCATTGTCCGGCAGCAGGCGGGCTTTTTCTTCATCCTCCATAAGATAACGATGAAACTCACTCGCCAACATTGCTGTAAACTTATTGTAATTGCTCATATTTACTACCTTTCAAAAATGCGTCTCGATACTGTTGCCAGTTCTCATTGACGTCCCAGTCACCGTAAGTTAATGCACTCGCGAAATGGAGGGTGATCAAGAATAACTATAAATTCGACAGTTTTAGACATTGGAGGTCACTGAATTAACTTATCTCTCATTTTCTTATGCCGGTGTTGCCGGTTTTGTTTTCAACAAGGCCAAGATGGTTTTCTTTAACTCTCCCAAGGAGGCGGCAAAGGCGGTTACCTCTTCCGCTGTCCAGGCGGCGGGATCTATGACCGCAAGCTTGGCGTTGGTCTTGTCAATCCATTCGCGGTGGGCGTCAGGGGTTAGCGCGGTGCGCGCCTTGCGCTGGCCGCCTGCAGCTTCTTTCGCCTGCTTTTCCTTGATCTTGTTCCAGGCCGTGACCATACTGCGGACCTGCTTCTTGCGGGCGATGGAGATCAGGGCCTTGCGAGTCACGGCCGTGTTGCCGCGGCACTCATCCCTGATCTCCTGTGGGAGCTTGTTCAAGGTCATAATGTCGGTGACGGTGGTGCGCGCCTTGCCGATGATGGCGCCAAGCTGCTCCTGGGTGTAATTCTGTTCTGTCATCAGGCGACCTAGGGCCTCGGCCTCCCCCACGGCGGTAAGATCCTGGCGGAGGAGATTTTCGACCAGGGCGATCTCGGCGTAGTTCACTTCGGGGGACACGATTGCATCATTTCCCCCGAGGTAGATGGCGGGGATGGTGGTGAGGCCGGCAATTTTCGCAGCTTCAAAGCGACGCTCGCCGGCGACAATGTAGGGAGCTCCCGGCACTTGTCCGGAATTGGGGGACACGATCCCGGATTCTGACGAATACGGGTCATGTCCCGTCGCGACGCGAAAGAGGATGGGCATCAGCACGCCATGCTGCCGGACTGATTCAGTCAGGTCCTCCAGCGCCTGGGGATCCATGGATTTGCGGGGCTGGTTGGGATCGGCCTGGAGATGCGCAAGTTCCAGTTGGTAGAGCTGCCCTTTTTCATACGCGCCGGTTGGGTCTGCCATAATGTGACTCCGTTAAAAAAGTGCTGAGTACCAATTGACCACAGCAACTTACTTTTTCGACAATACTTCCTCGATCTCTTGATCAGTTAATTTCAACTGCCTGAAAACCCGTTTGCAATAGTTCGGGTCCAGTGTCTTTTTACCCATTAGAACGGGAGCTGAATACCTCTTACCGTCAACAATCCTCGCATAGATCGCATGATCAGTACTGCCCTGCCGGACAAATACGGCGCCGGCTTTCTCGATCAGGCTCACAAAATCCTTACTGGACATCGAGGGAGTCTTAGGCATAGGAAGGAACCTCGTGGATCTCGAGGGGTTTGAGTATGAAGTTTTCAGACGGCTTGACGTACCAGTCCGGCTCCGTATCCTGCAAAAACTCAATCAGATCTTCCGTGCTCATCGAGCTGACAATGGTCTCAGGATAATTTCTTACCTCATCACAATACGTTTCTATGGCATCCCTGAGATTTTTTTCCACGTCGGCCAAGTCGGTACCCTGTGCAGCAACATTCAATTCCAGGCAGACCGCCACATAGGCAAGCCTGCTCTTGCGAACGATTGCGGTATATTGCTTTGTCATTTTACCTCCTTCTCCTTTACGGGTTTGCTGGGTTTGCCCTTGGTGTCATTCATTTCTTCATACAAACCAAGGTACTCGGCCATGCGCCTTCCGATGCGTTCGTCTATGATAACCAAGCCTCATTTAGCAGTTTTTGGGGTCTTGCATTTTAGCGTTTTGCCGGGGGACAAAGTGAACAGGGAGTTCGTTTGTCCGTGGAAAATGTCCGAATGGAGCGTCTTCAAGGCAGCGGCGCTGGCATCCGGATCAACCGGCTGTTCCCACTTCACTGCGGTCAGCAAAGCGACGGGGAACTCCTCAATTATCCGGGCAATTTCCAGGGGATCAACCCAGAGATCCTTCTGGCGGGCTTCACCGAAAATCTCCGGCCAGGCAAAGGAAAAGCGCCGAGTGATGGAGAGGATATCGGCCAGGTCTTTCGGCTCCCGCCGGGAAAGGGCGCAGAGCTTGTTCGAAAGGATATTCCGCCAGTTGTCGATGCGGGGATAAAAATGCGCCTCCTGAAGATCGCCATAGTGAAACGCCACATCATTGATGAAATCAACTTTTAGGGTCAACGCCCCGTCGCGGGCCAGGATCCGGACGAATGTGTCGGCAGCCGTGCCCGCAGCGAACGACACGCCGCCGCGGCGCAGGGCCTCCAGGGCTTTTTTGACCTGATCCCGAAAATCCGCCGCCTGATTGACGAAAAGATCGAGATCGTCGGAGTAGCGATGCTGGAGGTAATGCCTGCCGAGCGCCGTCCCGCCAGTCAGATAAAATGGCGCATCCGCCGCCGCGAGCAGGGACAGCAACTTGTCCATGAAAGGATAGAGTCTATCCGTATAAAACGTGTCGGGCATAGCGATAGCGATCCTTGAGGGTGGCGGGATAAAGATGATCCAAAACTTCCTCGCTGAGGGCCTCCGGGAGGCGATCCGGCGGGATCAGCGCGAGGAGGGTGTACCAATCATACGTTGAAAGCAGCCGGCGAAAGAGGCCGGCACGGTCAATGTGCCCGGCTTTCTCGATATCTCCGCGGAGGAGCCGCGCAAGCTGCTCCGTATCCACATCGGCATCCCAGTAAACATCGGTAAGTAATTTCGGGGACACCATACTAAACTCCATCCTTCGACAAGAAATTGGGGGTCAGGTCTTGCATTTTAGCTTTTTTGCGGTAAAAAAAGTGCTGAGGGAAACATCGTGCTGAGGACTGAGGAAAAGAAAGTACTCAGCACTTAGCTCCGCCCTCTGGATTACATCCAGGAGGCTGTGGCAGTGGGACGGGTTTGAAATAAGTCCCGCTGCTTTCGATTTGCTCGCACCCTACACTCTACGACACCCTACAGATGATCTACGGATGATCGCCGCCTCTCCCCCTTACCTCTTCCTGCAACCGCTTGATCTCCAGTTCCAACTCTTCGTATTCCCGCATCTTCCGCTTGAGGAAGTGGTAGGTCATCCGGCTCTTTTCCTCGATGCCACGGGGGGTCAGATTGTATAAATAACCAATTTTATTGCTTGATTTCCTGAAATTCTCTACCTTTATAAAGCCCTTCCCGATCAGGGCGTTGACGAGGAAGTTCACCTTGCCGAGGCTGATCCCGAGCCGGGAGGAGAGGCCCCGCTGCGTCAGCTCGGGTGATTTGTCAATCTCCCGGAAGATGTGGAGCATCTCTTCCCTTTCAAGTTTATCAAGCATTGGAACGGGCATCTCTTTTCCTATTGGGCTCATGCATTTGTTCGTTACGTGAACACTGGGCAGAGCTTAATCAAATCGCTCCTGGATGTCAAGCAATATCTGATCATGTGAATAAGGACCCGATAGTTTCCTGTATGTCTTCCGCCGCCTTTTGGGGATCTTTTGCTTCTTTAATCGGTCGGCCGACGACAATATAATCGGTGCCGTTTAAAAAAGCCTGTTTTACATCTACGGTTCGCTTCTGATCATCTATATTCGCTACCGGCCTTATGCCCGGCGTCACAATCAGGAGCTGCTCCCCGATATCACGCCTTAAGCGGGGTACCTCCAGACCCGATGAGATCACGCCGTCGCAGCCAATTTTTAAAGCCCTTTTCGCCCGGGAAAAAACCAGTTCTTCTACGTCGCATTTAAAACCCAGGTCTTTCAAATCACCTTCATCCAGACTGGTCAAGGCGGTAACGGCCAGAATCTTAAGTGCGCCTTTTTGTTCCACGGCCGCTTCGAGAATCTTGTCATTTCCATGGACCGTGACAAAATCGGCGCCCCGGTTCCGAAGCTGTTTGACCGCTGATTTGACCGTTTGCGGAACATCAAAGAATTTCAAATCCACGAAGATTTTTTTGCCACGTTCCCGCAGCCACTCGATTAAGGCAAAATAGTCGCCGGCCATGAAAATTTCCAGGCCCAGCTTGTAAAACAGGACGGAATCACCCAGTTTCTCAACCAGCGCCTTCGCCTCCTCGACAGAGGCCACATCCAGGGCGAAAATCAGCCGTTCGCGGGGGGGAATATCTTTTGCCGACAGGAAGGACTTCCCCAACTTACCAGATTGATCTTTATCAGTTTTCACAGCGCTCATATTACACCTCTTTTTGGTTGGAAATCCCCCTCAATCCCCCTTTTCCAAAGGGGGAAATCATCTAACTTTCCCCTCTTTAGTAAAGAGGCCCCAACTCAACAGTTCCCCTCTTTAGTAAAGAGGGGTTAGGGGAGATTTTGGGGGATTTATCGTTTTCCTTCTTCCAGCACCGTCCGGGCGATGGCGAGGGAGTAAGGGGGATCGGCAGCCCCCGCCGCCGCATAGCCCCATTTGGCGAGCGTAATATTATGGGATGTGATCTCGAGACCCGTGATGCAGCGGGGATGGACGCAGGAGCCGGTGTTGTAATAGACTGGTTCGGCCTTTTCCTTCCGGCGGACGCCCGGCGTGCCGATGCCCGACTCCAGGAAGCGCCGCTCCGTGAGGGAGAGGTTGGCGAAGACGGGACGGTGGGTGTGGCCGGCGATAACGATTTTGGCAGTGGCCATTTGGTACAGGGTTTTGTCTATTTCGTCGCAGCGGCCGGGGTTTTCGGCGGCGCGGGTGGGGTCGCCGATCCCGATACGCTGGAGCCTCGCCCATACATGACGGACGATATAGCGGCTTATTTTGGCGCGGAGGCCGGTGCAGATCGGATCAGCCTGATGGCCATGGAGCAGCAGAATGGGCAGCACTCCCTCTTCAGTATGGACCCCTTCCTCTCTTACCCCTTTAGCGCCGGCACTTCTTTCTCGTCCCCCTTTAGCAAAGGGGGAGACAGGGGGATTTGGAACACTTGACCCTGCGAAACCCTGTCCCCCGATCAGGATGGCCTCATGAATCTGGATGTCGGGGAAGAGGGAGCGCAGCGGAGCGGCGTTATCGCACCAATCTGCATCGTGGTTTCCCCAGACCTTGAGGTAACGGGTCTTCGCCGGGTCCGGGTCGTGGAAGCGGTGGAGCAGCTCGTACACGGAGGTGTGGGTAATGTAGATCTGCTCGAAGGAGTCGTTCTCCCAGAGCTCCTCGGCGTCGCCCAGCTCGATGTAGGTGAAACCCTCCTTCAGGTAGTACTCCAGCGCGCACTTGTAGATCAGCGAATTGTGGGCAAATTCATCGGCCGCAGAGCCATCGCCGCGGTGGCAGTCGCTCATGACGATGTATTTACCGTTGGAGGGTACGGTCTTGATGTTGGCGTTGGGAATCAGCATACGTAAAATCTTTGTGGAGCAGTTTGCGATTTCAAATCCCCCTTAATCCCCCTTTACTAAAGGGGGAGAAAAGAGGAGGTGACCCTTCTCGTGTCCCCCTTTGCTAAAGGGGGAAATCTTACTTCCTCTTTGGAAAAGAGAGAGGGGATTAACCGCGTATTCCCCTCTTTAGTAAAGAGGGGCCAGGGGAGATTTGGTTCTAAAATGATCCCTCGATTTCAAATCCCCCTTTTCCAAAGGGGGAAATCATTTTACTTTCCCCTCTTTGGCAAAGAGGGGGTAGGGGAGATTTTCAAGGTTTTGAAGAGACTATTTGTCAGGCGCCTGCTTGCGCATTTGTTCGCCCAGGAGCTGCTGGAGGCTGGCGACAGATTTGCTGTTCGAGGCGCCCTCGACCGTCTTGACGGCAATGTCCTGGGCCTTCTGGTAGGCCGCCTCCAATTGCTTGGTCAGGGCGGTGACCCGCTCGGATTGTTCTTTCGTCGTTTTTTCCAGGGATTCGATGCGGGCCGAAAAGACGTTGCTTTCGCCCTCGGCCCCTTTCTTCAGGAGCTCTTCCTGGCTCTTCGCCTCCGCAATCAGGCGCTCCGAGGTTTCCTTGATCGCCCGGGCTACGGAGGTTTCCAGCTCCTTGGGGAATTGGCTGGCCTGTTTCCGCAGGTCGCTTAGCTCCACCTCTTTGGCGGCGATGGCGGCCTCCCGCGCCTGAAGCTCCCGTTCCAGTTGCTCTTTTTTATCCTTGAGCTCCTTCTCCAGCTTCGCCTTCTCATAGGTATAGCGTTCCGTGGCGGTCTGCTGCTCCCGCTTGAAGGCGTAGTCGAACTCCTCCTTTTCCCGGGTCTGCCTCTTTTTCTCCGCGGCGTCGCGCTCCTTGACGGCGGCGTCATGCTCTTCCTGCTCCTTTTCCCAGGCGGTGCGGGTGCTGTCTATATCCTGCCGGAGGGATTCCTTCTTCTCTTCCATCTCGGCGGTGAATTCCTGGCGCTTCTGATTCTGCGCTTCGATGAGGGCGGCCAAGCTTGTGGCTGTTTTTTCGATTTCGTAGAGTTCCGTAAGCTCCTTTTCCTTGGCGGCAATCGCGTTGCGAACGGCGACAAACCGGCTCACCTCGCCTTCTAACTGGTCGGAAATTCCGGTCAGCGTCTTGCCGATCTCCAGCTTTAGCGCAGCGATCTCCTTGCCGACCCCTTCAGTCGTAGAGTATTCGGCCACCTGCACGGCCTCCTTCGTTTTCTTCTCCTCGATCCTCTTTCCCGGCTTAAGCTCGCCTGCCTGCTTTTCTTCCAGCTCTTTGAGAACGCTGTTATAGGCCAGCAGCATCTCCTGTTTCGTGTTCGTCGTCGTCAACTTTTTGAAATCTTTTTTCCCATCCATAGTTTTATCCTTTCTCTTAGCGTCGGCAGATATTGGTGAATAATTGCGCTTGATCTCTTTGTCCAAATCCCCCTCGATCCCCCTTTACTAAAGGGGGAGAAAAGAGGAAGTGACCTTTCTCATATCCTCCTCTCCTTAGAAAGAGAGGGGAAGACTAACCGCATGTCCCCCTCCTTAGTAAAGAGGGGACTCACCGCGTGATCCCCCTCTTTAGTAAAGAGGGGTTAGGGGAGATTTGGAAGATTTGGGTGATTTCCCTAATCATAACCGGTTCCATATCTCTTCAAGAATCACTTCCAGATTTGTAAAAACATCCCTATCTGAAAATCTTAATACGTTTAGCCCCATTTCAGACATAAAAGCATCCCGGGCCATGTCTTTCTCCATTGCATCAACTTCGTAATGCTGTCCTCCATCGAGCTCAATAACCAATTTTGCCTTGGGGCAGTAAAAATCTGCAATGTAATTACCGATAATCCTTTGACGATAAAATTGAAATTTTAACTGTTTTCCCCTAAGTTTCGACCAAAGCAAGCGCTCGGCCCCTGTCATATTCTTTCTCAGCGCCCGGGAAAATTGTTTGAGATTTTTATTGCAGGGCAACATGGCTGACCGACCAATAAAATTCCAAATTCCCCTGTATCCCCCTTTACTAAAGGGGGAGTAAAGAGGAGGTGACCTTTCTCGTGTCCCCCTCTTTAGTAAAGAGGGGTCAGGGGAGATTTGGTTCAAATGATCTCTCGATCTCAAATCCCCCTGTATTCCCCTTTTATAAAGGGGGGAATCATTTTACTTTCCCCTCTTTGGCAAAGAGGGGCCAAGGGAGATTTGGGTGATTTCAGGGTCTGCCCGCCATCTCCCGATACCAGGCGATGGTCTTGGCGAGACCGGCGCGAAAGTCGGTCCGGGCGCGGAAGCCGAATTCCTTGAAGGCACGGGTGGTGTCGAGCATCCGCCGGGGCTGGCCGTCGGGTTTGGACTGGTCCCAGACGACACGGCCCGTAAAACCCGTCAGCTCAAC
>JAPLJV010000003.1 GCA_026388415.1 Deltaproteobacteria bacterium
CGTAGATGGTGTCAAAGGCCAGCGAAGATTTGCCGGAACCGCTGACGCCCGTAATGACCACGAGCTTGACCCTGGGAATGTCGAGATTGATATTCTT
This sequence comes from Deltaproteobacteria bacterium, assembly GCA_026388415.1. Lineage (NCBI taxonomy): Bacteria > Pseudomonadati > Myxococcota > Myxococcia > Deltaproteobacteria bacterium. Next base: position 98 of record JAPLJV010000003.1, read on the forward strand.
GAGGTTGTGCTGCGCCGCACCTCTGATTCTTATGTAATCCATCTGCAGAGTCATATTATAGTTGAGCGAATAAAGCAATCGGAAGACCAGACCCGGCAGGGTAAAATAAAGGATGTCATCCCCGAATTTTCTTATCGGGGATGACAAAGATAGAAGCACTCGGGGATATCTGGGTTACCTACACAAAGTGAGAAAGAGCCATATTTTCAGTGACTTTTCCATTCTTCCATAACCGCACGCAGTTTTTCCAGGGCCCGATAGACGCGCATTTTAATGGTGTTTTCCGGCAAGCCGCATATTTGGGCTATATCGGCAAAAGACTGGTCTTCATAATAACGGAGCACCAAGGCCGCCCGCTGATCGTGAGGCAGTTTCAGCAAGGCATCCTGAAGCTGTTGCTGTTCTTCTTTTACCAGCAGGTCGTTTTCCTGATTACTGCTCTGATCATGTATAGCCGCGGATACGCCGCCTGCCACCAGCTTCCTCCAGAGTGATTGCCGGCGCAGATGGTTTTTGACGACATTCAAGCTGATCGTATAAAGCCAGGTAAAAAACCTCTGCTCTGATTGATATTTAATGAGCTTGGTAAAAGCCCTTGCAAATGTTTCCTGGGCCAGTTCACCCGCATCTTCCCGATTACCGGTCATGCGGTAGGCCAGGTTGAAGATGGGTGCTTTATATTCCTCGACGAGCAGGGAAAAGGCTTCGCGCTCGCCTTTGAGGATTCGCGCTACAATCTCCGCCTCCTGGTTCTGTTCCATGTGAGCCCTACCCTGCGCTATACCCCTTACCTATTTTTCAATGATTCAACGTCAATATTGAACTTCTTGATCCGGTGCCAGAGGCTTCTTTGATTGATTCCCAGTAACTCCGCCGCCCTGGCCTGAATTCCCCGCGTCCGCTCGAGGGCCTCGATGATAAGGCCTTTTTCTATGGAATGCAAGCGGTCGTCAATGGTATTCAAATCCTGATCGGCAATTGTTGCTGCCGGATAATATTGGTGAAGATGCGCAGGCAGATTGGTTACGGCAATATCGCCATCTTTACCTGCCAGAACTTCTGCTCGAGACAGGACGTTCTGAAGTTCGCGCACATTGCCCGGCCATGAATATCCCAACAGGGCTTGGTGAACTGCGGAAGAAAGCTTCCTGTCCGTGGCCGCCAGAAAATATTGGCACAACAAAGGGATGTCTTCCCGTCTATCTCTTAAGGCCGGTATGCTGATGGGGAAGGCGCTCAACCGAAAATACAGATCCTCCCGGAATTTTCCTTCTTTCACCAGAGCTTCCAGATTTTTGTTGGTGGCTGCAATGAACCGGACATCTACCTTTATCGGTCCATTTCCTCCTACCCGCTCAATTTCTTTCTCCTGCAGGGTGCGTAACAATTTAGCCTGGGTTGCCTGCGGCATGTCGCCTATTTCATCCAAAAAAATCGTCCCGCCGTCAGCCAGTTCAAATTTCCCGGTTTTTCGCGCCACGGCGCCAGTAAAAGCTCCTTTTTCGTGACCAAACAGCTCACTTTCCAGGAGTCCTTCCGGAATGGCTACACAGTTTAATTTAATGAAGGGCAGCCCTTTGCGCCGGCTATGTTCGTATAGCGCGGTGGCGATAAGTTCCTTGCCCGTGCCGCTTTCCCCCATGATCAAGACCGTGGTATCCGTCGGGGCCACCTTCAGCACCTTGCCGAACAGGTCACGCATCCCGAGACTTTGTCCGATAATCCGGGGGAAAAGTTCCTTGGCCTCCATCTTCCCCAGTATATCGGTTATTTTATCAAACACTTCCGCGTAATAGGCCGGATTGGATTTATCTAAGCGGGATGATTTCGGTTCGGAAGAGTCCTCCGCAAGAATTTCTTCGCTGGTAGTGATGAATTTTACAACCGGGTTCAAAATGCGTGAAATGACGATGTAACTGCAGATCAAGCAGGCAATAATCGTAATCGCCACCCACAAAAAAATATACTGGATCGCTGCCGGGCCCCGATGCAGGTGATAAATCGTTGCGTGGTAGGTAACGAGGGAGCTGATTATGGCAATGCCCGTAAAAATCAAGGGCACGAGTATATAAAGGCTGATCGGGATTCTTTTGTTCCGCAGTTTCTGCACAGGTAATCCGAGTTTACTAGAAGAGATATGTTACTTTACCATCTTGGTCAGATCCCACATGGGCAGGAAGATGGCCAGCGCAAAAAAACCGACGACGGCCGCCAGCCCTACCAGAAGAATGGGCCCCAGGGCATCGGATAAGCCTTTTACCGCGTAATTTACCTCGTCGTCATAATGGATGGTCACCTCGCGTAGCATGTCTTCAATATTGCCTGATTCCTCCCCTATCGCCACCATGTCCACCACCATAGGGGTGAAATATTTTGCCGAGCTGAGAGGTCCGGAGATGCCTGCGCCCTGTTCCATCCCCAAGCGGACACGCTCAAACTCCCGTGCAATAGCCGCGTTGCCGATTGTACCGGCCAGGACGCCCATGGTCTGAATCACCGGCACCCCGCTGGAATGGAGGATGGCAAAGATGCTGGCAAAACGGGAAAGAGCCGCTTTGTTAAAGAGGGGACCAAAGATGGGCATTTTCAGAAGAAAGGCATCCTTTTGCAGTCTGCCGCTGGTTGTTTTAAAATAGGCGCGTAATGCGAAGAAAACGCCAACAACGACTGCAATCAGGACATACCAGTAATTCGCCAGGAATTGATAAAGAAACATCGCAATCTTGGTAGGTAAAGGCAGGTTTATACCGGCCTTGGCAAAGATGGCGACAAATTTCGGTATAACGAAGGTCAGCAACACAAAAAAAGCGATGCTCAGGGCAATAATGACCATCTTCGGGTATTGCAAGGCCGACTTGATGTCCGACTTGATTTTAGTTTCATGCTCAATAATATATACCAGGCGCGCGAGCACTTCCGGCAGGGCGCCGCTCATTTCTCCCGCCTTCACCATGCTGCGATATAACTGCGAAAAAACCGCCGGATGCTTTTCCAGCGACTCGAAAAGTGTGCAACCCTGCTGAATGTCCTCGCCCATCCGGACCACCACTTTTTTTAATATTTTGTTCTCCGTCTGCGCTTCCAGCACCTGCAATATCCGCATAATCGGAATACCGGCGTGCAGCATGGAACGGAACTGCTTAGTAAAAACAATCAGTTCCGTAGATTTGAGCGAGCCCATTTTCTCTTCCAGGCGCTCCCACAGCGAGACAGTGGGAGTGGTCACAGAAATCGCCGTCAGTATATGACCCTGCGCAGTAAGGATATTTTCCGCCAAGGTTGCCGATTCGGCACGGATTGTGCCGTGGATATTGGCTCCGCTGGCGTTGATAGCCTGATAGGCATAATTTGCCATATAATCCCTCTCCAATAAACGCTTATACTAATACCGCCGAAGCTGCCTCTTCCAGAGTTGTGATCCCTTGCGCTACCTTGAGAGCGGCATCATCTTTCAATGTTCTCATATGCCCTGCGGCTACTGCCTCCCGCGTGATCTCCTGCGCCGACCTTTTCTTCATGATCATATCCTGGATTGTCTCATCGTTCTCGAGTATTTCAAAGACGCCGGTGCGGCCCTTATAGCCCGTATTGAGGCACTGGAAACACCCCTTCCCTTTCTGAAAGTTCGTCTTTTCCATTTTGTCTAATCCCCAGGCCGCTAGGGCGTTGGCAGACGGCTGATATGGCTCCACGCAGTAAGGGCAGTTGGTTCTGACTAATCGCTGGGCAAAGGATACCAGCAGCACGGAGGCCACGAGAAAAGGTTCAACCCCCATGTCAATGAAACGCGCCACGGCGCCGGCGGCGTCGTTGGTATGGAGCGTACTCAGCACACGGTGCCCGGTTTGAGCTGCCTGTACGGCGATAGCCGCCGTTTCCTGATCCCGTATTTCGCCTACCATTATTACCTCCGGATCCGGGCGCAGAACAGAGCGCAGGCCGCTGGCAAACGTCATACCCGCCTTGCGGTTTAACTGAACCTGACGAATATTATCAATCCGGTATTCGACCGGGTCTTCCAGGGTGATAATATTGATATCCGGCCGGTTCAGAGCATTCAGAATGGCGTAAAGACTGGTGCTTTTACCGCTGCCGGTGGGTCCGGTGCTGAGAATCATTCCGTAGGGTTTTTGCGAAACTTTAAGAATTTTCTGCACATCTTCGCCAAACATTCCCAGTTTGTCCAGGGTGTAAATGCCGACACTCATATCCAGCAAGCGCAAGACGATGTTCTCGCCATAGATCGTCGGCATGGAGGAGATACGCACATTGATTTCCTTTTTATCTACCCTCAGGGTAAAACGTCCGTCCTGAGGGATGCGTGATATGGTAATATCCATATTGGCCAGGATCTTGATGCGGGCGGCCATCGGCAGAAAAAGCGCTTTTGGCGGCGATGGCACCTCGTGCAGCTTGCCGTCAATACGGAAACGAATCTGGATATTATCTTTCTGCGGGCTCACGTGGATGTCGCTGGCTCCTTCGCGAACCGCCTGGGCAAAAATGGAATTAACGAGCCTGACCACCGGCGCTTCGCTAGCCATATCCTGCAGGGAGGCAACCTTGATATCTTCCGCTGCTTTTTCGGCTTCTATATCTTCGGCATCGCGGGAATCAACGGACATGCTTTCCAGCACATCGCCAATCTTGGATTGCATGCCGTAGATGCTGTTTATGAGCTGGTTGACTTCCCGCTCCGTACAGACGACCGGCTCCACTTCCGAATCGGTTATTACTTCAATGGCATCAAGGATATTGATATCAAGCGGATCGGTGATGGCAATGGTCAGCAGGCGACCCTTTTTTTTAAGCGGCGCCAGCAGATATTTCTGGGCCATGGCAATCGGTATCAGCCGGATCAAAGTAACATCAACCGGATATTTATCGGGGTGATATTTATCAATCTTCAGTTGCTGGCTTAATACGTCCACAATCTGGCTTTCCGCTATGGCGCCGCGCCGTACCAGAAACTGTCCCAGCTTCAAGCCCGCTTTTTTTTGCTCTGTAAGCGCCTGCTGCAAGTCTTCCTGAGTCAGCAGATTGCCCTCGACAAGCATTTCACCCAAACGTTTTTTTACCTGCATGCAACTTCTCCACTATGATGTGATCAAAGAAATACCGAATTATCCGGCCAGCCGCTGATTACCCTGGCTTTTGACGCCAAGGCCGGCGGTAAAGTTTTTTTAAAGGCATCAGCCGCCGGCTCACTGCCGAATCCCTCCTTGAGCAATACAGAATAGACCGTCCCCTCATTCTTATTCCAGTAGGTATGTAAGAGCAAACGCGGCAATTGATTGTTTTCTGTCATAAATTTGTAAGCTTCCGGCAGATTCGCGGGCGTTGCCACTTGCAGCCAATATTTTCCTGCCGGCAAAGGATTGTCCTTACTCCTTAGTATGGGCACGGTGACGATGTCGCCTTTTTTTATCCAATTGATATCCCTGATTTGCGGATTGACGCGCCGCACCGCATCCAGGCGATAGATTACCTCCCGGCCGTAAAGACGTTCCAGCATCTTGGATACGCAATCATTTTTTTCCACGATTAATTGACCAAGCACATCAGGTATTTTCATCTTTGCAGACTCTTTATCCGAGCGTTCCCCAACTGCAGCAACCGGTGGAACAGACGATACCGCGAGCTGCAACTTCGCCTCTGCTGCCGTTGGCATCGCGCCCGACTCCGCGGTGATATTGGCTTTTACTGGCGAACTTTGAACCTGCTTTATATTAGCCGCGTCCTGGCGACCTGCTGATGAAATATTGATTTTTTCGTAATTATTGACAATCAAAAACAACAGTATGCAAGCCCCTGCGAAATACGCCGCCCAACGCGGCCAATGAAGTCCTTGAAAGGGCGCTTGAAAGGGCGCTTTCAAGGGATTGATCCGACCGGCACAGGAACGCACCAAAAAAAAGCCGGCCCGGGTGCGGTTTTGAATGATCATGGTAAGCATCACCTGGTGACAGAGCGTGATGATTCTTCTTGGATATCCGCCTGTTGCCCGATGCACTGCCCAAAGCGCCAACAAGGTAAACATGCGTGATGCGGACGAGGGATCCGTACTGGCTTTAGCCATGCGGTAGTTGATCATCTGGCGGCAATTCCGGAAATTAAGTGGTTCCAGAATAGTATATTGATTTACGCGGTCCGTGAAATTCTTACGTTCGCGTAATGTTTCCTCAAATTCTCTCTGCGCAAATATCACTATCTGCAGCAGTTTGTACTCATTGGTTTCATAATTGAGAAACTCCCGCAGGATTTCCAGGCAAAATTCCGGTATTTTCTGGCCTTCATCAATAATGAGGATTACGGTTTTCTTATCGTCAACACCGCGATGGAACAGGTAGTTTTTAATGGCTTCCTTTAATTGCCATTCACTTCTCTCGGGATTTGTTTGCGAAACGCCGAAAAGCGACGCCACCGCCGACAAAAACTCCTGGGCGTTGCTGAAGGAAGGATCAAGAATAAGGTGGGTCTCGATATTATTTTTGTCTTCTTCCGCCTCGGATAGATTGAGAATCAAGCGCCGGCAAAGGGTGGTCTTGCCCGTACCTACTTCGCCCATGACGATGTTCAGACCGCGACGCAAACGGAGGGCCAGCTCCAACCTCTGTAAACAGGCCTGATGTTGATCGGATTGGAAAAAAAATCCGGTTCCGGTGAATTGGAGAAGGGTTCCTTCTGCATGTTTAGAATCTGGAAATATTCCATTTCTTATACCATTTTCTACTTTCAGCGCTGCATTCAACCCTTGAGACCTTTGAAAAACACCCCTTTCTGTCATTCCGGGCTTGACCCGGAATCCAGTAATAACTTGAATACACCAGACTCCGGCTTTCGCCTGAATGACGGTAGGGAAGCTGAAATGGAAGAATCAGCGGCCTGCAGCCGGTTTTATATCCCCTGCTTTGTCTTTCCCTTCTGCCGCCGTCGCCAGAACCTGGGGAGGCAAAATCTTGGGGGTAATAAAAATCAATACCTCCTGCATGGCCTCCTTATCTGTGTCGCCTTTGAAGAGCCACCCCAATACGGGAATATCCTTCAGCCCCGGTATGCCATTCTCGGCGCCGGCCGTTGTCTGTTTGCTTAATCCGGAAATAACTATAGTTTCTCCATCTGCCACAATCAGATTGGTTTCCGTTTGTTTTTTGATAATGAAGGGATTGCCCTGCACATTGCGTGTAGTATCAACTTCATCCTTCTTCACAATGATTTTCATCCTGAGACTTTTCCCGTCAATAACATGGGGAGTTATTTCCAGCCTTAAAACAGCTTCTTCAAAAGTAACCGTATTGGTAGCTGTACCGCTGCTGATTGTCTGGGTGACATAGGGCACCCTCTCCCCATTGGACGTGTAGGCCATCTGATTGTCCATCGTAGTGATGGAGGGACTGGACAGGATGTTCAGCTTATTGTCCTGCTGAAGCGCATTGAGCTGCATTTCCAGAATATTGCCGCCGATAGAACCAAACATCAGTCCCAGCGATCCCGGGTTGACTACGCCCATTGCCGCGGCCGGAAAGTTGACGGCAAGACTATTACCACTGAGTCCCACTGCTCCGGAAGTTGGTAGAATTGCACCACCAATAGTAGCGCTGGTGCCGCCCCCGGTGAGATTCAAATTTCCGTTACCGAAGGCCCGGCCATAGGCGCCACCCCACTGAATGCCCAGGTTGCGGGCCGTATCCTTGGTGGTTTCCACGATACTGGCTTTAATGTTAATTTGCTGGGGTGGCTGATCAAGCTTTTCCACTATCGGTATCATGCGGTTCAGATCTTCTCGAATTGCCTGCACAATAATGGAATTGCTGCTTTTGTTAACCTTGACGGAACCACGGGCAACCTTGCCGTCCTTGTCCTTTGTTAAAAAATCCTGCAGGTTGGCCGCCACCTCATCGGGAACAGCGTAATCTATACTCATGACCATGGTGAGCAAAGGCGCGACCCTGCTTCCTTCCAATCCCTGGACTTTGCGCTTATCCTGGAAAGCCGCAAGTTTCAACCCCTGGTCCAGATCATCCATGGTCACCACCCGGATAACATCACCATCCACCAGATACCACAGGCTTTGAGACCGCAGAATATTGATAAAGGCCTGATCAAACGGTACGCCCGTAAAATCTACATTCAACTCACCCTTGATGTCGTTTTTAACAATTATATTTTTCCCTGTGGCACGGGCCAGCGCCCGGATGACGGACTTAATATCCGCCTGACGCATTCTCAAGGTTATCTTTTCTTTCGAAAGACTCTGGAACAGATCGCCATCCGCCTGCATGCCAGTTTTTACCGCCGGCGCCCCTTCGGCTTCCTCAGTTTTTGCCTCGGGATAGATGACGACTCGGTTGCGAGTAGCCGGGGAATGTCCAGGACTTTGCTGGGCAGCCGTCTCCCATTTTTCGAAAAACGCATCTTTCTTTACGGCTCCGTTTTCTGTTGCGCAACCAAAAAACAGCAGCAAAAGCGCCAATACCGCGAGACCTCTTCCCCATCGCCAACTTTTCTGGATCTTATTCAATTTCAATCCCTCCATACCGCCTAAAGGTGAGTAAGAAATTATATATTCACATTTCTTTGGATTTTTACAAATCCTGCATCACGACTTCAACTTTCGCTTTACCGTCCGCTTTATTTTCAATGGTAACCTTGGTAGGGCTTATGGACCTCAGAACGTAGCCCGGGATGTCCAGCGCCTCTCCCACCGCGTATTCCAGACCATTGATGATCGCCATCAGCCGTCCGTTATACTCCATGTAGCCGGTATAGCTGAAACTCACCGCCTTCGCAGCTATTTTAGTATCTGCTTTTGCCGTCTGTACCATTTCACTGTAAGCCTTTTTTTCATAAAAAGGATCCTGCCGCCAGTCCGCTTCAATACGACTCAGGGCATAGGCTTCCGACACGGAAAGCGCATCCTTGCTGATGGCATTGGTAGTATTACTAGCCAGCGCCTGTATTTCAGTTGTTTTCACGGCGGGAGAAATATTGAATTTTTTCTTAATGGAACCCCCTGTTACCAAGGTAAACATTCCATACAAAATGGCAACCGCCATGACGCCAAGAATTATTTTCTCTCGTTTGCCGATATTTTCTATTTTTTGCATCGCCATCGCCTTCCCTTACCAGACGGTTTCATGGAATCTTTCCGTGGATCATTTAACTCCGCGCCACCCAGAACTTCACCTTTATTTCCAAGGCATCGGTCGTCCGGGAAAGCTGCACTTCCTCAATATTTTCCACGTAAGGAATACCGCCCAGACCGATCAAAAATTTACGCATCGCAAAAAACTCGCCCCGCGCGACCGCATCTACAGCAATTGTTTTGGACTTGACATCAGCCGAGGTCAAGTTCGGCAGGAAGGAAATCAAATCCACCTTGGCCTTGCCGGATATATCTTTTAAATCTGTCTCCAACCTGCCCATTTGGTCTCCCGGCAGTTGCGCCTTAGCCGGCAGCGGCAAAAGGCGGGCGTTTTTCTTCCCCATCTTCTGCTTCAACATCTCGTAAACGGGCAGCAGCAGCTTCTGCTCCTCCAGTTTTAAGTTCTTGTCCGCAATTTTCTCGTCGCGATTGGCCAAGGCCCTGTGCAAGGGGTATATGCCTGCGAAAAGCAAAATTATTATGACTGCAGAACAGGTAATTATATAGGTAATACTCTTCGGCGGTATTTTGATAGCCATTTTTCTCTCCCCCGACTATGCACCTTCTATTTTCATAGTGGCAGTGAAACGAAGCACTGTACCTCGTCTGAAATTTTCCTCGCTTGTTTTTTGAATTTTAACCTGATTAAACAGCGGCGAGCTATCCAGTTTGAGTACGTAGGCGGTGAGCGAACTCTGCAGCGATTTTTTTTCGCCCCAGACAACGCCTTCTATCTCTATGTCTTGCGTCTTACCGGCAGTAGCGCCAAGATTAGCCTTCAAATTGAGCAGACGGATGTTTGGTTGAACCAGGTTAGATAGCTCGGCAATTACCGTCGTCCCCTCATACTTTTTTAAATACGTCCTATCGGCCACCGCACTAGCTTTTAAAGCCGCTGCCGTCTGGGTGATAAGTTCCCTGCTCACCGGGGTTTTATATTCCGACCATTGCTTATCAAGGGCAATCAGTTGCCGCTCTTTGCTTTGCAATGATCCATACTCATACAGCAGGGTCGCTCCGCATAAGACTGCGCATACGATAAAGGTAATAAATATCGCCATGTTGATGCGCTTGGCCTGGGCGGCAGATTGCTTGTCCTGTCTGGTAAAAAGGAAGTTCGGTATCAAGTGCAAAGAGGTTTTGCCAAAATGCAAAGAGGTTTTGCTAAAAACATACCATAGCATTTCATAAGACGCAAATATATTAGGCTATTTTGGCTTGTTCAGGTAGGCTTGATAGCAATATCT
>JAPLJV010000004.1 GCA_026388415.1 Deltaproteobacteria bacterium
CGGGGGAGATATTACCCCGCCTCCGTTGCATCATAACGGGAGTAACCAGACCACATATTCCCTAATGATCCTATAGTCCCTGTCGGGATCAGGCCTGTACCCATATGCCCCGGGTTAAAACATTATTTCTTTTCTGCCGCCAGATAGCCTTTTGCCAGAGCTTTGTTCACGTGCAAGACACCCTTATTCATGTCTTTGAGCGGATAATCGGGAGTAATAGCAGGCAGCTTATCGGCATCGGCTTGAGTCTTGACAACCGATCCCACCGGCACATAACGGCCATCGGCAATTTTCACCCCCATCAACACCGCTGCCGGTTCAATCACACAATTCCGGCCGACAAAAGACTTGAAGACCAGCACTTTCATACCTACAAAAGTATCGTCCATAACTACTGCCGGACCATGAATCTGCGTCTGATGCGCAAGCGATACGGAGCTGCCAACGTAAACCGCGTATTTTTTGCCGTTGACCTCATAAAGATTTTTTTCCACGGGTTTGCCGTCAACTTCCGTTTCCAGAGCATGGATCACGACGCCATCCTGCACATTGGAATCATCACCAACATAAATGGGCTGCCCTTCATCACCGCGAAGTGATGCCGTTGGCGATACCATGATATTTTTCCCCAAAATTACGTTGCCGATAACCGCGGCCAACGGATGAACATAGGACGATGGATCAATAACAGGTTCGGATACAGTCGCGTTGAAATCAGTTTTAACATTTTTTCCAATCATTTTATCCTCCACATATTTTATATATTTTTCTCGGGGCGTCCAATTGGGAATAAGCCTGAAATTGTATCTTTATTTTCTTCCCGCGCCTTGAGCTGCTGCCAGATTGCCGCCGCTTTTTCTTTAGTTTGTGAAACATCGCCTGAATTATCAATTACAATATCGGCAAGCCCGATCTTGTCCACGATGGGCATCTGGTTTTTTAGTCTTAACTGGGCTTCATCATAAGACAGACCATTTCGTCCCATCAGCCGGAATATTTGTTCTTCAGGAGATATTAAAATCAGCATTGTCAGATCAAAAAGATATTGCATCTTTTCTTCAAATAACAATGGAACATCAGATAAAATAATGGCCTGCTCTTGCTGCCTTTTGATTTTATCCAATCGTTCATGCCAAAGATCAAAAACAAGCGGATGGACAATATTGTTCAGGGCTTCAAGTTTTTTTTTGTCCGTAAAAACAATTTGAGCTAATATATTGCGGTTAATTGTATCATCCTGATTGAGAATGCCGTCGCCGCAAAACTTGACAATTTCATTCCAGGCCGGCTTTCCCGGTTCCTGCACTTCATGCGCCAGCTTATCGAAATCAATCAGATGAGCCCCCAGCGCCACAAACACCTGAGCTACCGTCGTTTTGCCGGAGGCAATCCCGCCTGTCATTCCCACGTTTAACATTGTTTTATACTCATTTGTTAAGGCATTGCTTTTGACGGTGCGGAGTATAGGGGGGCTGTTTTTGCTTGTCAAGGGATATCTGGCAACGCGAAAAAAGAGATAAATTAGGCAAAACACCTGCCACGCCTCTCAAAGATGCGCACCCCGGCGGGCATTTTTATGACCGCTTAACATCACACCGTCCGGTTTGTCATCATTTTATGGGATTCCCGCCGGAGACGGGCAGTAGGAAAAGCTTGAAAACGCCTGATGATATTGATACCGTCATGGTGTCCAAAACGAGGGCGCTGGTGCCTACTGGTCTGTTAACTGACTTGTCGAGAATAGATGAATTTAATGGTCGAGCATCTGGGCTCCAAACACTAATGTTGGATACGGATGCCGAGAGCGTTTTGTTGAATGCCGGTCCAAACATGCAATGCCTAAAAGAATCTACTTGACGTAATCATGTATGTAGTGTATTGTAGTGCAGGAGGTAATGAATATGAGAACAGTCTTGTCGGTAAGCTTGCCGGATAACGTGGCGGCAGAACTTGAAGCCATTGCCAAAGAAATGGGCAGGAACAAGAGTGACATTGTAAAAGAATCCTTAGGATTATTTCTTTGGGAAACGAAGTTCCGCAATGTAAAGAAGAAACTGTCCATCAAGGCTAAGGCTTCCGGTGTTGTTACCGAGGAGGATGTCTTTAAGGCGGTATCATGAAGGCAGTTTTCGATACGAACGTCCTTATCGCCGCCTTCCTCACGGAGGGAATCTGTGCCAAGCTCCTGATCCGGGCACGCAGGCGGGATTTCGACATGATTTTATGCGATGGAATACTTCAGGATTTTAAGCGTGTCCTTAAGAAAAAGTTTGCCGCCTCTCCTCATGAAATGTCCGAAGCACTGCTTATTCTATCTGCGGCCGCGCAGGACATTATCGGACAGACTGATCCAATTGTGCCCATTTGTAGAGATTCGGATGACGACTTGATTCTGGCCTGTGCCAGAGATGCTGTTGCAGACTACGTCGTTACCGGAGATGAAGACTTATTGGTTTTGAAGGATTATGAGGGCATAAGCATCCTAAACCCCAGGGAATTTGAAAAGCTTTTTCCAGATTGAGAAAGGGAACATTCGTTAGCTTGCGTCAGTGCGATTGGTAGCCTGATTTGCCACCTCAGACCATGCGGTCAGATGCTTACCCTTAAAATACAAGTCAATAGAAAAATAACACCTGCTAAATCAATGACTTCTGTTTGAAAGGCGCGGGGTAAAACTATAAATATTATCTCCTTACTTACTTGTCCATCTACCCCTGAAAGAAATTCTTGATATTATTCCTTAATCACTGATTTTATTTGTTCAATAATTGTGATATGCGTGACCGGACCGGTGGGCACCAGAACTATAGATAAAGAGCGAAACAAACCATAGGATTTGAACAAGGACCAAGTAATAACTATGAAAGACTTTCAGTACGCGTTAATGCTGATCGAAGCCCGGAAGTATGAGGGCGCTAAGGATCTGCTTGAGGAGCTGCTCCAGAGCGATCCCGGAAATAAGGACGTTCTGTACAATCTCGGCATGTGCTATACGGAAATGGACGAACCCGAAAAGGCCATAGAAACCCTGTCTGAATGCGTAAGGTATTACCCCCACTATTCGAATGCTTATGTGGCGCTTGGATTTGCCTATTCACGGCTTGATGAGGATGAAAAGGCCAAGGATAATTTCCTGAGGGCTCTCGAGATCGAACCTTCAAATCCCTATGCCCTCAGGAACCTGGGCGGTCTTTATGGCAAAGAAAGCGATTACGAAAGGGCTGTCCAGTGCCTGGAGAAGTCATTTTTAATCAATCCGGATGACCAGCAGACGGCATACGGCCTCGGCTACAGTTATTTTTACATGGGGAGAACCGATAAGGCCGACAAGTATTTCACCGCCGCAATAGATCTGAACGAATCTACCAAGATTGCCGCCATGGCAAAAGATTTCAGGAGAGAGATAGCCGAAATCAACCTGAAGGCAAAAGGTTTCCGAACAGACGCCATGTTTTTCTGTCTTTCAGCCCTTCAATTCTTCAATGATAAAACACAAGAACAGGTCAAACAGGTTGCCTTTGAGATTGGTGACAAGGGCAGACAGGGACTTGATATCAATAATCCCGAAAAGAAATATACGCTCAATTCCATGGACGGTTCTTTTACAGCGTTGCAACTCGTCAGCTACATGTTCGTGGGTTTCAAGATGATTGACCCGCAACTAGATATCGGATTAGATTTGTCCGAGGAATACCAGCAGGCCCTAAACCTGTTCAGTAAGGAAAGCTCGCGTGGATATACGCTTCATTGACCCCGTTCCCGCTGTTCTTGAAGAGGTCAAGAATGTTACGGGAAAGGGGATAGAATTTATTGAAAAAGAGAATCTGACGACATTCGCGATGGTCAAGATGGCAAGAAAAGATATGCCGTCTCACCTCATATATTACAAGAAAAAGCATGACGAAATCATCAACCATCTGATTGTCCACGAATGCGGGCATCTTTTCAGAATCTTCAAATGTCCGGAGAATCAGAGATTGATGCCGTACAGTGACCGGAAGATAAAATACAGCGCCCTCATGTCCATAAAGAAGGAGATCACGGCGTTGAATGATACTTTTTCGGAGGACCAAATCGCCCATATTATAGATATCTGGTACAACGGTCTCATACGACAGGTCACCAACTTGCCGCCTGACATCATGATCGAAAGGTGGATTTACGATCAATTTCCTACCCTGAGACACCTGCAATTGCAATCGCTGAAACATCAGCATTCAGAATCAATACAAGGCCTTGCTGAAACGGTCCAGAGAATGACCCCCCGTACAATCTTGTTAGCAGCTAATGTGATGAATTATGCCTTTTACAGGATTATAGGTCTGCATGTCGGCCAGAACTTCATAAGGGAATACAGCGCAACCCGCTATCTGGGACAAGGCAAGGAACTGGCGTCCATGACGGAAAAAGATTACACTGACAGCCATGAAGGCGATAACGTCATGATCGACAAGTGGGCAAATTTCGTCAACATAGTCGGTTGGTTCAAATGGCGCGGATTTGAAGATGTTCCTCCGAATTATATAGAAACAGTATAGGCGATAGAAGCAAATGAAATTATCCATTCCCCTGAAAGATATTATGCTCGCCCCCGGCAAACGGTTTGATCCGGCGGAACATAGTGAACAGGACGTTACTACCCGCATCAAGAAACTTTATGGCATGATTGCGCAAGTAATGAATATCGTGATTGACAATGGAATGGCTCACATTGAATTCCGGGACGCGACACCGGAGAAATTTGCCGAAGCCATGAAGAAGCTGGCAAGGGGAGTTGACGAGGCCGGGAAAAGCAGGCTCCCCGAGGCTCTGAAACTATTTCAGGAGGTCCTCGCCGTTATTCCCGAAAACGTGGCCGCCCGCCGCAATATGGCCAAGATTTACCTGGAGCAAGGCAAACTGGAAAAAGCAAAACAGCACCTGCAAGAATGTTTGCAGATCGCTCCGACAGATGCCTACAGCTACGTAATGCTGGGTAACATCTATTTGCATCACGAAAACAACCTGGACGTAGCCGCTTTCTATTACGAGAAATGTCTGGAGCTCTATCCCGACGATGCCATGGTCTTGACCAACTACGCCGGCTTGATGACGCAAAAGCAAGAGTTTCAAAAGGCGGAGATCCTTTTCAAGAAGGCCATCAAGATCCATAATGTCCCAAACGCCTATTACGGTCTGGCTCTTCTTTATCGGATGGCAGGAGAACTTGAAGAAAGTAAAAGCGTTCTGGAAACGATGTTTGCCCGGATACCTCAGCAAACTTTAGCAAGAGACCATGCTGGGATATACGCGGAAGCCAATGCCCTATACAGTGAATTGAGCAAAGAGAAGAAACATTGAGCTATATAGTTGCTTTTTATTGCTATTTTATAGAGATAATATCCTACCGCGCCATTAGTTTCATGTATCTATAGAAAACTACCTGTTACCTTGCTTTCAACATTCATGGTTGCATGTCGGGATTAAATGTGACATTTTGTCACAAATAATCCTTGAGGTTTTTATGGATAAAAATCCCGTCCCACTTATCAAAAAAGCAGTTGATGTACATGGTCTGGAGACTGTAGCCGACAATATGGGCAAATCTCCGCGAACCATCAGGCGATGGATGGCCTACGAGACGAAAATGTCGGTAAATGACTGCCGGGTTATGGAGCAGCTCTACCTTGATCTCTATGAAGCATCTCCGAAAAAAGCTGATTTTACGTTCATTGACCTGTTTGCCGGAATAGGCGGGCTCCGGTTGGGGTTTGAAGATATCGGCGGACAATGCATTTTCACCAGTGAATGGGATGCATATTCACAGAAAACGTACCGGGCCAACTTCAACGACAATCACGAACTTGCCGGTGATATAAACGACATCATGGGAGATATCAGAAAACATATTCCGGTCTCTCCCGATGTCTTGCTGGCCGGTTTTCCCTGTCAGCCTTTTTCCATTGCCGGCGTCAGCAAAAAGAATGCCTTGGGCCGTCCGCATGGTTTCGCATGCAAGGAGCAGGGCAACCTGTTTTTCCATATTGCCTCTATCCTTGCTGAATTGCGGCCGCCTGCCTTCCTGCTGGAAAATGTCAAGAACCTCGAACGGCATGACAAAGGGAACACTTTCCGGGTCATCATGGATACCTTGGTGAATAAACTGGAATACAAGGTTCATTACAAGGTGATAGATGCAAAGGGGTTTGTTCCCCAACACCGGGAACGGATTTTTATTGTCGGATTCGATGGCGATACCGGCTTTACCTGGGATGATCTCAACCTGCCGGACCCGAAAGCCCTGACCCTGAAAGACATCCTTCAGCCTGCCACGGAGGTTGACAGCAAGTACATCCTGTCAGACCACCTGTGGCGCTATCTGCAAGACTATGCAGCAAAGCACAAGGCTGCCGGTCACGGGTTCGGTTTCGGGTTGACGGGAGAAAATGAAACTACCCGACCATTGACGCCACGATATTTCAAGGATGGCAGTGAAATACTTGTCTATCGAGGAACAGGAAAGAATCCGCGGCGTTTGACACCTCGCGAGTGTGCTCGGCTGATGGGATTCCGGGATGACTTCAAAATCCCGGTCTCAGATTTGCAAGCTTACAAACAATTCGGCAACGCATCCGTAGTGCCAGTTATTAGGGAGATTGCAAGAACGATGAATCCGCATATATTGGAAGCGGCGAAAAAAAACAGCGATAATTTGGCTATATTTTTGATGACAGACCAGCCCGAAACTTGTGGAATATGTGGCGCGCGAACTAACTGGATTGACTACAAAAACGGTCAACAACTGCATACTTGTCCAAGCTGCAATTACATCTATCTGCTGGAGGAATGTGATGAATAAATGGACTATTGAGGAACTGAAACTTGCGCTTGCGCTGTATTGCCAAATTCCCTTTGGCAAAATGCACTCCAGAAACCCCGATGTTATCAGATTAGCAGATAAAATAGGCAGAACAGCTTCTGCTGTTGCCATGAAGTTGGTGAATTTTGCAAGTCTCGACCCAGAAATAACAGCGTCTGGCAGGACAGGTCTTGGAAATGCTTCTGCAACGGATAAAATGGTTTGGGAAACATTCCAAACTGATTGGGATAATGAGTTGCTAAAAGCAACAAAGGATCTTCCTGATTTTAAAATTCTTTCTTACGAGGATACTGAAGAACCGCTTGTTATTTCTGGCGACACGACTCGTAAGGCTGAAGTAGAAATCAGAATGAAGCAATCCATTTTCCGGCGCATGATTTTAAGCAGCTATGCTGGCGTATGTTGTATAAGTGGCCTTTCCGAGCCAAAACTACTCATTGCGAGCCATATTGTTCCGTGGAACAAGGACAGTGAAAATCGGCTGAATCCGCGCAATGGCTTATGCCTATCAGTTTTACATGATAAGGCGTTTGACAGAGGATTGATTACCGTTTTGCCTGATTATACTGTCGTTGTATCAAAGGAAATTACCAAATTAACAGACGATCGTTTTGCTCAAATCACACTTGTGGCAAATAACGGCCAAAAGATCAAAATGCCGGAAAAATTTCGTCCATTACCGGAATTTTTAACATGGCATAACCAGAATATGTTCAAACAATAACCCATGACCGACTGGTAGTTATTACAAGGCAGCCGGTGTTGAAGCATTCATCCGGAAATATGGCTACCCGGATATGACAGGGCAAGCCGGACGGGAAGACCGGCTGAATTTTGGCGGCATACATCGAATAGACAGTTATCACGAGCGAACAGGCTTGGCCATAATGCTGCTCGGTTATGACAGGGAGGCCGGCAAAATTCGTGACGCCACGGGCGGGATTGCACTGATGAATCTCAATGGTGAAGAGGCAGCCGTCTGGCGCTACACCGAAATTATGGCGCACTGGAATCGCAAGCATGCGCAGGCTGTCTACATTCCCAGCATGAGCAATAAAATTCCCGACCTCAGATACTGGTACGGCAATCTGGTACGATTGGGGATGGGAACAGATTTCCTGCTTTACCTCAAGGCAATATCGGCAGGACATATCTACTATGATCCGGGTATTAAACTGGAAAATGCCTCGACGGCTCCCCATACAAAACAAAGAAGCCAGTTCCGCATCAGGTCGGTGTACGTGCCGTCACTGTATCACGAGATGAAGACGGTTGATTTACTGGCTGAATAGTAATGAAACCAATTTTCTCTTGCCGCTTCAAGGTGGACAGGTGTAGTTGAAAGTTCTTAACGATAATCCTCATTTTCTCCAAAATGTTAAAAAACAACGTCTTGGATGTTGTGCAATAACTATGCGATTATTGTAAATCAATAGCACTTATCTATCCGAATATATAAGCGAATAATCTTAGTGTTGAATATCATTGAAAGACAGCGCATCCATCGTAGATATTCCATGTATATCAATCAGTTATTGCTCTGCTCCTCGAAAATTGAGGAGCTTGAATTTTGCACCGGCCCGGGGAGGTCTCTCCGACGGTTCCCGCTCGTGGCAGACGCCAGCACTTGAAGAAGGGTGGTTTGTTAAGGCAAAAGGGGAAAGCTCCGCACTTGTCTTTTTTTCAACCGCAACGAAGGTTTATCCGATCATTCCCTGAGTAGTCACGGTCCGATTTTCCACTATAGTTTGGGTTTCCGGATAAACGTCAAGCTCAATAGTGAATATTGTTCCTTCGCCCATCTTGCTTTTCACACCTATCTTGCTGCCATGTCCTTCAATTATGCCATAGGCCATACTCAACCCGAGCCCGGTGCCTTTTCCTACGTCTTTAGTCGTGAAAAATGGATCAAATATCCGCGAAAGATTCTCTTCGGGAATGCCCTCACCCGTATCGGCGAATTCAATGGTAATGCTTTTCCGTTCAGAAGAGAAGGCGGTTGAGATGGTTAAAGTGCCGCTGCCGTGAATGGCTTCCGCGGCATTGACCAAAATGTTCATGAATACCTGTTTCAACTGGCTGCCGTTACCCCGTGCAAAAGGTAACGCCGGATCGAGGTTCTTCACTATCTGAATGTTGTGAAATAAAGCCTGATTCTCCAGGAAGAACAAGCCATCGGTAATGGCGCGATTGATATCTACGGGGTCCATAATTGGTTCGCTTTGACGAGCAAACTCGAGGAGGCTTTTCACTATTTCCTTACATCGGCCCGCTTCATGAACGATGCGGGTCAGACCCTGGCGCTGGGGATCATCTTCCGGTAGATCCTCAATTAAAAGACTGGCATAGATAAGAATACCTCCCAAGGGGTTATTTATTTCATGGGCGATCCCGGCAGCAAGCTTACCAAGAGAAGCAAGTTTTTCTGAGCTTGCCAATTGCAGGAGGGTTTCCTTTAATTTCCGTTCCATCAGCAACCGGGGTCGTAAATCGGTAAAAATACCGACACTGGCCGTTTCGTTCCCGGAACTTCCATAAATCAGCGCAGCGGACAACTGGCAGGGTATCTCCTCGCCAGCCTTATTGATGAGGTTAAGGTGAGAGGGTATAAGTTTTCCCACTCCACCGAAATCAGGGCTGCGCAGCTTCTTCATTGTCTCTTTGGTAACACCTGCGGGATAGATTTTGGAAATGTGCATCTTCCCAATAACCTCTTCCGCCGGATAGCCCGTCAGGGTCTCGGCGCCCTTGTTGAATATTATGATATTACCCTTCATATCGGCAGCGATAATGCCATCCACGGAGCTGGCAATCAGGTTGGCAAAGAATTCATTTGCTTCCCGGAGCTCATTTTCAATCCGCTTTCTCTCCGAAATATCACGTATATAGGCGTAAACCTTGCGCTCGCCTTCCAATGTTATCGCCTTGGCGATGCACACCTCTACATCCTTTGTCAGCCCCCCGGCGGTGCTGAGCTTGCCCTCTGAACAGCTTTTCTCACCATAGCGTTCCGGGTGGGTAAAAAGCTCCTCCACTAACTGGTGAAAATAGGTACCTAAAAGAGAAAGGGCATTACTTCGTTTTAGTTCCCTATTATCGTAGCCGGTAATAACTGCTGCCATCTGATTGGCAAATTCCACTTTATATCGTTCATCAAAAACCAGGATAGCGTCGTTGGCCAGTTCGATAATGGACTTATACATCGTGGTTTACTCCTTTCATTTGGTATATCTTTCCTTATAAGCTTCCTGAACCAGAGTTCCCTGAGTTTGATTTCGCCATTCCCTGGCAGGTTTTATCCTGAGAATGTTTTCCAACCTGTTCTGTTGCTTTAGACGTTTATGAATCTCAAACCAGGCACAAGGGGTGTCTTTGCTCACTTCACATTTACCTTCACGAGATGTTCCTCCGCATGGTCCGTTGAAAAGACTCTTGGCGCATCTTGTTACAGGGCAAATTCCTCCTGTTTCTCCAAGCACACATTCTCCACAGTTTCGGCAACTCTCCTCAAACCATCCGAGATCTCGATCCACTCCGACAAACATGGTGTTTAAAGCCGGAAAGACAGGTTTTTCAGGATAGCGGTCCGCGATGAACTGGACCCCGGCGCCACAAGCCATCGAGATGATAGCCTCAGAGGATTTTATCCTCTCATCCAGCAGGAAATAAAAATCGGCATTGCATTGTCTCTCAATCGTAAAGCCATCTATCTGGGGTGAAATATGGTCCGGTTCAAAAGCTTTTTTCAGTTCTTCATTTAAGAGATCAACTTCCCTTTGACCCCCTGAAAGACAAATGGAAGTACAACCCCCACAACCGACATTCAAAACTTTCCTGAAGTGTTTTACCATATCCCTGATTTCGGCAAAAGGCTTTCTTTCCGCAACGATCATTTTCTCCCTCCCAGGTAAATGTCGAGAAATTATCTCCGGATATGGCACTCCCCACAATACCGGGGACCTGTTTTTTTCTTTTCCTTCTGGTGGTACCCTGCGTGGCAACCGATACACTGGTCGTGAAAGGCCTGCTGCAAATTGAGGCGCAACTTTGAACCATGGCAATTTGAACAACGGATATCCGCATTTCCCGCCTCCAGTTTACTTTCGTCGAGAACATTTTTCCCCTTTTGATAAAGATGATGACACGCTTTACAGTCCAGTCCGGCCTCGATGTGCTGGTTATGGGGAAACGTCACTACCGGACGTCCTTTATTCTTAAAGGTATTCGAAGAATCTAATACCATCTTGTCCTGCTGCGCCATGAGGACGGATCCGGTTAAAGCGATCATGGCCGCCAACGTGATCATCAGAATCATGACGCATTTCCATTTCATACCCTTACTCCCTCAATCTACAACCAGCTTTCCGAAGAGACCTCATCTATCTGAGGGTACACATCCTGAGATCGGCAGATGCTACGGGTAAAAGCGATCATACTCGGAATGTTAATGCCGATTGGGCAATAACAACGGCTACAGAGGACACAGTTTCTCCACACGATCCCCTTGATCTCTATCAAAAATCGGCGATCCACTTCACCCCGCTTTTTATATAGTTTTCCTAAAGATTGAATGACTTTGTAAGAGGGCATGTATTGGGGATCTTTGTTATGAGCCCTATATAAGAAACAGCTTTCCGCACAAAGGCTGCAATGGGAGCAAAAAGACAGATATCGTTTCATTTTGCCTTTTTGACGATTCAACATCTCTTTGATCGTTTCGGTATCAATGGGCTTTATTTCCTGGTTGGACATTTTGCTCTCCGTTATTCCCTATGACATCGTAATCATTTGCGTTACCACGTCCTGCTTCCCCGGGTGAAACTGTATTCGCTCCCGATCAAGAAACGATACAGGAAGAAAAAGAGCATGTGACCCAATTTCGTAAACGGGATGGCTATGAGCAGGAGTTCTCCCGCGAGAATGTGAAGGATCATGATAATATGATAGTCAAACCACTGATGATATGCCAGAAATCCGGTTAAAAAGGGGGCGACTGCTATGAGCAGAACAACATAGTCGTATAGCGAAGTGATGGCTCGAACCCGAGCCAGAAAAAGGCGCCGCATCAGGAAAAACGCCGCGCAGATCAGTACCGCTATCGTCAACCCGTCGGTGAAAGATTCAGGGAGATTCCCAAGGCTTACCCCCCAAGACTGATTCAGGAGAATATTATGTCCCAGCAAGAAAATGGGCGCGAGGATCAGGCAGACATGGAACACCGATGTCGCAATCATCATGAGGGGATCGGTTTTCCATAAAGTCCATTGCCGGGAAGTAAGGGCGAAGAATGGTTTTTCCATGCCGGCGAGGGGTGGCAAAATCCATTCTTTTTTTTTCGTCAATTTGAAAAATTGGCTCCCCTGATAGAGCAGCCCCAAAACAAATATGATAAAAGAGGTGGATACTAACTGGCCTCCGATCAAATCGTACATGAACCTCTCCTTATCTAAACTTGAGGTCTGGGAAGGAGCTTGGCCCGTTCAGCGATTTCCGGCACCCGATGTTCCCATTCAATGGCCATCAGATGAATCCCATGTAATCCCTTAATTTGCTTCATCTCCTCAATCTGCTCAAGGCAGATTTTAATTCCTTCTTCGGCGCCGGCGCCCTTGGGCGCTTTTGCCATCCGGTCTATGATATCATCAGGGATAGTAATGCCGGAGACATTATTTGCCATGTATCGGGCCATACCGACTGATTTAAGAGGGGTCACTCCCGCCAGAATGTGCACCTTTTCGGTCAGTCCCATATCGCTGGCCTGTTTCATCCATTCCCGGAACAGTTTCATGTCATAAATGCATTGAGTCTGGATAAAGTCTGCCCCCGCGCTTATTTTTTTTGCCAAACGATGGACCCGCCATTCAAAAGGTTCAGCAAAGGGATTGGCAGCAGCGCCGATGAAGAGCTGAGGCGCCCCATCAATATCATCGCCGTTAAGAAATTTTTTGTCATCCCGCATCCTCTTTACCATTTGGACAAGTTGGATGGAATCAATGTCGAAGACCCCTTTGGTAAAAGGATGGTTGCCAAATTGCTGGTGGTCGCCTGATAGACAGAGCATATTCCGGATACCATGAGCATAGGCGCCCAGGATATCGCTCTGCATGGCGATACGGTTGCGGTCCCGACAGACCATCTGATAGTTCGGTTCCAACCCTTCCTGAATGGCAATTAAAGCCGCCGCCCAACTTGCCATTCGCACGACAGCAGTTTGGTTATCTGTGATGTTCACCATATCGGTGATCCCTTTTAGGTAACCGGCTTTCTTTCGGATCGCCTCCACATTGGCCCCCTGGGGCGGGCCGAGTTCAGAAGTGAAAGCAAAATGTCCAGCTTCGAGAACTCTTTCAAGACGGCTTCCTGACTTCATGGATATTTCCCTTTTCGTTAAAACTCCAACCATGAATCCGAGTAAAGGGTCTTCCCGATCAAGACCTTGGTCGTCTTGATAAAGTTCACCTGTTCCTTCGTCAGCGAGGCAACAGCAATATCCTCGCCATCCATCGTACGGGCGACAATATCCCGGAGTTCTGGCCTGCTGCCGCTGGCAAGGGCCTTAATTTCTTCGTCGAAGGCATCTACGATGCAGCTTACCATGCCGTATCTCTCCAGCATCATCATGTAGGTCTGATTAATGATGGGGCGCAAATGGTCCGGGGCGCCGTTGGAAACATTGGAAAGACCGCAGGTTGACTTCAGCCCCGGGGCCATCTCCTGGAAATCCTGAAACATCATCATGAATTCCACACAGCTCGGCACCTGCACCTGGCTTTGGGGGCTGGTAATGGGTGTGACGATGGGATCAATCCACAAATCCTCATTAGGAATGCCGAATTCCGCGGCCTTCAGCATTAACTCCGCTGCCAGCACGCCTCTTTCACTGGCATCCCGGGGCAGCCCGGAAGGTCCCCAGAGGAGGGCCACCAGGCCGGCATTGTATTTCTGGGCCAGGGGAAATTTTGCGGCCATGCTCTCCGGGCGAGCCATCACCGAATTGATGACGGGTTTGCCCTTTTTGTTTTGGTACACCTTCAAGCCCGCCTCGATGGCTTCGTTGTTAATCGTATCTAAGTACAAGGGAGTGTCAACAACTTCCTGCACGACTTTGACCACCCACTCCATTAATTCGGCGCCATCTTTCCGCGCCGGTCCCAAGTTGATATCTATATAGTCAACCCCAGCTTTGGCCTCGGCGATGGCCAGTTCCTGGATCGGCTTGGGGTCCCTGTCCTTCATCGCCGTACCTATTCTCTTAACCATTACATTAAGGTTTTCTCCGACACGAATCATCTGCTGCTGCTCCTCCTCAATTAATTTCTAATTACTAAACGCCCATTTTCAGGAACGGTGCCAGGTGAGCAGCTTCGCGCGGCCCGATCTTCACTTCCCATTCCGGTCCCAGTTCCTCTTCCAGATCGCCGCTGACGGCGGCCACAAATCCAGGAATGATGAGCTTCTTATGCTTGACTCGCTCGGTAATGCCACATTTCTTGACAAACTGGCCAATAGCATCACCGACAAATTTACCGGCAGCCCAGGCGGTAAGAACGGACAGTCCTTCCGTGTCCATGACCAAAAGCCAGCTCGACACGCGGCTCGCCTCTATTTCACCGGACACGATAAAGTAGGTCAAAGCAAAATTGGTGGTAATCAGTACGGGGGAATCCTCCGTGGGATTGCCGATCGGATAGATGCCCTGCTTCATCATCATCGGACGTTGCGGGTCGGTGTAGATATTGAGTCGCGAGACTAAAAGGGGGAATAAGACTTCTCCCTGGAAGTCGGAAAGAACTATAATTCCAGCATATTTGGCTATGAACATGGCAGCTATGAGCGCCTCCTTAGCTGGATTGGCCGTCATTTCGCAGGGGAAGGTGATCGTGGGAAATCCCAGGGAGCGATTCTTCTGCACCAGGGCGGCGCGGCGTAAAAATACCTGATCCTCGAAGGCGCGACGCACTGTTCGGGCGCCGGTGTCCAGGACGATGTCCTTTATTCCGGCCGCACTCAGTTTATCCGTCAGAGCGCTCAGGCTATCCATATTATCGGCCCTGGCAGCCAGCGGACATTTGTATTCCCTGGCTAAGGCCGCCAGCGCATCGCTGTTGCCATCGGTAGCGGCGTAAATCAGCGGCAGGCGAGCTGCCGATACCTTGACCGCAGCCGTCATGGCCTCCACATTGGTGCTCATGAGGACCAAAGCGGCATCCGTCTCATCCATGACCTTTTTGACCAGCGCTTCATACTTGCCGGCATCCCCGGATTCATTCTTGAGGGCGATCATCTCGGGACGCAGCACGAGTCCAATCCACTCATACCGCAATTCCTTAAAGCGTTTGATCCGACCCGCGACCTCGTCTGCGGCCATGGCATCGCTAATGAGAATAGCGAACCCCGGTTTGTTGACGAAGGTTTTTTCATGACGGAAAAGAACCGTTTCGCCGCCGATTTTCACCACGTTATCGCCCGGGCCAAAAGCAATCGGTCGAATGGGCGGCGCCGATGCTTCCGAAAGCTGAGCACTTGATTCCTCTGATATATGCGGGCATGAGGCTAATTCCGCCTTGGCTGCCGCCAGATTCATGGCAAAGGCCAGACAGGTAGGCACCCCGCATTCACCGCAGTTTGTTTTGGGCAATAACTTAAATATCTGAATCCCCGTCAGAGCCATTTCTACTCTCCTTCCAGCTTAAAAAAGTGCTGAGTTCCGAGTACTGAGTGCTGAGTACTTTCTTTTACTTAGTCCTCAGCACTTAGCACTCTTCCTTTATATGATCTATTAGACACTATCCCAGTATTGATTCCATGGTAAGCGCCGGGTGGTTCTTTTCCGTCAAGAACGGCAGAATCTCATCTTCTGTGACCCCGATCGTCTCATCGGCGATCATATCAACAAAATTGGCAATTCCCAGTTCGGCCGCCCGTTTCTCCAATCGCTCCCTCAGCTCCTCTTTGAGTATCTTGGGCATCCACACTAATCTTGGCAATCCTCCGTCGCCTGTCACCCACTTGCGCTGGGTGATATTGTACTTGCTGTGACCGAGGAATCCGGGCGTGACGCCGCCGCCGCCGGCTGTTCCGGCCAGGGTGGAGAACTTCATTCCGGAGGGGGTCATGCCGTTGAAATCACGGTTCACTGTCATGATGCCATTGCACATGGGCATAACGGCGGCGATACATTCGCAGCATCCGCAGGTGGTCATGGGATCGTTCATGAGGCTGTACATGCTCACCGCTTCGATCTTCTGCCGGGAAGCGTTGAACACAAAGTCGTTTACGCCCTTCCACTGGCCGTAGCGATCGTTAAGTGTTTCTCCCTTGGGTACAGGCTGGTTTGGTCCCGTAGGATTGATCTCGAAGGAGGCCTTGCAGTCCATCCAGTTATAGGCGCCGCAGAGCCCGGTCCGTTCGGGGCTGATAACGCAGACGTGGCTGGGGGCAAAGGACTGGCAGAGGGTGCAGGAGTAGAAAGTATCGGTGGTCTCGTCGGTCATGCCCTCCACCCGGGCGTCCCGCTTGGCGTAAACTGTCCGGGCCTTGGTCACAAGCTCGCTCACCTTTGCCTTTTCCGTATAGATCTTTACCTGCACCTTGTCGAAGATGGCTCCGAAATCCTGGTGGAACCTGGCATGAAGGATCCGGCCAATATCGGCCAGGCGGAACCCCTTATCCACCGCGGCCTTGCCGACCCTCAACCAGGCAATATCCCGCTGACCAATATGCATGATACCTTGGGCATAATTGATCAGGTGGTGAATCTGACGTTCCAGGATAGGCTCGAAATCCTCCTGCATCTTCCGGCCCGCCACCTCCGCCACAATGGCTAAGGGGAGCTGGGCCGGCGGAGTGAGTTGATCCAGATCGGGACCGATAACCTCTACCCTGCCGTCTTCGACTTCGGCGATGCTCATGGAGGTAACCCACTCCACAGCCTGGGTCCGGCCACCGCCGCACTCCAGATAGATATCCTCGCCGCGGACCCGTTCGCCTTCAAAGGCCGGTCCATAGGCGACCGGCACCGGGACATTGGACACCGTAACCTTCAGGCCCCTTACCTCGACGGACCGCTGGACTATCTGGTCGTGAGGGACATTGGCCACCACATGTTCATAGGTACACACGCCCGTGGGCAGGATTTCCGGGATATCCGTATCGGCGATGGTGGGGAAGCCCCAGTTCACGCAACCCGCAGCGTTGGCCGCCCACTCGGCGCCTACATCGCCCAGGGCGTTGACAAAGGCAAATATCCGGTCCTTATTGTAAAGAAGCATCTTCTTGGCGTCGCCTGGTTGCACCCCGCCAAAGGCCATGGCAGCCCGGTTGGCAAAACCCAGGGCGAAGACGGCGGCGGAGATATCCGGTCCGAAGGGGACCAGACGGGTGTTCCAGCCGATCTGCACCCCTGCTTCGCGGAGCTGCTCCGAGAAGGTGGTGCCGTTCTGGTTGCCGGCCATGAATACATAGAGGTTCTTTTTCTGATATTCCTCGGCAATCATCTTTGCCGTTCCGGGATCGGGGGCGGCGCCCACAATGGCAGCAAAGCCCGGGGCGGAGCCGTCCACAAATTCGATCCCCCGCTTCCGGAAGATCACGTCCCCGGCAGCGCCCAGCCAGATCTTGCCGGAGACCTCGTCAATCTCCTCGCTCGTGAGGTAAAAATCGGGATCCTCGATATAGCGAATGGCCTCCACTATTTCCTCGGCCAGGATGGCCGCCATGCCGGCATCCAGCAGGGGGCCAAGGTAGGGCAGGTGATAAACATTCTTTATGTGGGACGGGAGCAGACCCCGACAGATTTCCATAGGTTTCCTGGCATCGCCCAGGGTCTTGACCGGGATGCCCAGAATCGAATAGATAATGGGCAGGTAATAGGCGGTATTGGGAAATTCCAGTTTCTGTTCAGGTCCGTATTTTTCCAAGGCCTTCTTCAATTTACCCTCGGCCTTGGAAACGATATTGTATGCGCCCTGAATGGCGGCAAAGGCAACTAATTTGGACATGCTGCATCCTCCTTAAAAAAGTGCTGAGTTCCGAGTACTGAGTACTGAGTACTGAGTGCTGAGTACTTTCTTTTACTCAATCCTCAGCACTCAGCATTTGCATTTACCCCGCGGCCAGCTTCTGCCGATCCGCCATATCCATCAGGACCCGTTCACGGGCCTTGTCAATACCTAAGGCCTTGCGCTTCTTGTCAATGTGGGCCAGCATCCGGCGGGCCATTTCGTAGGGATCCGAAACCACATCCCATTTGCCGCCCACTATCTTTTCCAAACCATTGAAGAGGTAATCCTTGAATACAGGCGACCCATCAATGGGCAGACCGGCGCCGAAGATGACATATACACCGCTGCCGACAAAATAATGTCCGATGGCCACCGCCTTTTCACTCATCCATTCGGGGGCGCACCCCGCCAACGGCAGATCGCTCAGATCGTTGCCCAGGCCTCCCGCAGCCACTACTGCGGAGGCAGCCGAGAGCATCCGGCTGTTATCCACGCAGGAACCCATGTGCAGAATCGGGGGGATGCCCACGGTCTCACAAACTTCCGCCAGACCGGGTCCACAATAGACCATCGCCGCCTCGGGTGTCAAAAGGCCCGCCTTGCCGAAGGCCATGGCGGCACAGCCCGTAGTCAGGATAATTACGTCATTTTTGAGCAGCTCCTTAGCCAGAATCAAATGGGCGTTGTCGTGCATCGTCCGGGCATTGTTGCATCCCACAATGGCGGCGATACCCCGGATCCGTCCATTGATGATGTTGTCATTCAGGGGGACATAAGAGCCGCGGAAGGTTCCGCCCAGGTTATACTCTATGGCCTCGTAGCTGAAACCCACGACCATCTTCTCTTTCTCCCGGGGGATCATCGCTTCCCCGCGACGATTGGGGAAGTTGTCAATGGCAATCTTCACTATCTTTTTGGCATCTGCCAGGGCGTTATGTTCGTCAAACTCCACATGGATCGTTGCGCCAGAGGCGATTTTGCAGCGTGTATTGGTGGTGATAAGCTTCGTATGGTAGCAGGCGCAGACATTGGCCAGGCTTTCCATGATACACTGGACATCCACCGTCATGGCATCCACCACGCCGGTAACGATAGCCAGTTCCTGCTGCAGGAAGTTCCCGGCAATGGGCAGTCCGTGGCGGAGCAGAATTTCATTGGCCGTACAGCACATACCGGCCAGGACAATGCCTTTGGCGCCCTTGCTTTTCGCATAGTCAAGCATCTCAGGATCCCGTACGGCCGCCACGATCATCTCCGGCAGCAACGCCTCATGACCATGGACGATAATATTTACGTGGTCTTCCTTCAGGACACCGAGGTTGATCTCACCGAGAATGGGCTTGGGAGTGCCGAACATGACATCCTGCAAATCAGTGGCAATCATCGAACCGGCCCAGCCATCCGCCAGGGCGGCGCGGAAACACTGTTTGACAAGGTTCTGGTAATCCTGATCTACCCCCATATGGGTCCGGTGCATGATCTCGACGATCTCCCTGTCTATTCCCCGGGGGATAATGTCCAGTTTCTTCCATAGGTCATACCGCGCCTGCGGAGCGCGTTTGGCGTAATAGATTTCACCCTCCTGTTTGCCCCATTCACCCAAGGCTTTTTCCCCGACCTCCACAGCGATTTCGTATTTATTCCGCGGTGTTGCCACACTATCAACTGTGACGCTGATGGCCACGCCGAAGTCCGGGGCAATCGCCCGCAGTTTTTTCTCATCCACAATGTCATAATCCGGCGATTCGCGACGGGCTGCCGCCAGGAATACCGCGGCGACGGTGCGACCGTGGTCGGAATGAGAGGCCGAGCCGGCGGCCACCATCCGGGAAAAATTTCGGGCCGCAATTGTTTCCGGCGTGGCGCCGCATAGCCCCTGCCGGGTATCTTTTCCCTCTGTATTTTCCAAATCCCCCCTTAAACCCCCTTTGGTAAAGGGGGGGATGGGGGAGTTTTTGGTCAGGGGCAGGCGGCAGGGCCCCTGGGCGCATAGCTTGCAGCAGGTGCCCTGGGCGCCGATATTGCACGGTTTCATGTTTTCGGCACGATCAAATATGGTCTCCACCCCATCGGCCTGTGCCTTGTAGAGCATCTTGATGGTAGCCTGATCCACCGACTTTTCTTCCGGTTTAATCTGTTTCTTTTCCTTCTCCAGGGGCCTTATCTTGTCTTTTATCTCGTCCGACATCTACGCTCCTCCTTAAAAAAGTGCTGAGTACTTTCTTTTGCTCAGTCCTCAGCACTCAGCACTTCTCCTTATATTTCCAGGCCATGAGCCGTAAAGGGTTCTTTACGCGGTAAAATCATTGATCATCTCTCGCACCAGCCGTACCGCTTCGGGGTGTCTCATCACCAGCACATCCGCCCCGGCCAGAAGAAGCAGGGTCGCGGTCATGGCCTCCATGATGATGCCCCGTCGGGTAGCATCCCCGAGGTGGGGGGCGTCTTCTGTTTTGGCCTTGGCCTCTTTGGTCTTCCAGACCTCCCCGGCCAGGTTGCAGATGATGGGGAATTGCAGTCTCTCGTCCTGTTGGGTAAGAGCGGCCATACGATCGCGCTCCATTACCGAGTAGGTATATTCGATTCCGTAACCCAAGCCTCCGGTAGTTGGATCTACTATGAGTTGACGATCCGGCACGCCAAGATTGCCGAGAAGTATGTTGAGCTGCTTGGCCAGGTTAATATCTATCGGCGTGTTGGCAGAGACGGTATGCTTATAGGCAATCGCGCCGGCGCCGATCTGCTTGTAGTTGTCCGCTACCACCGGACCGAGGACCAGATTCATCCCGTCGCTTGCTTCGGCAACTTTGCGTAGTAAATCAGAATCCTTATCGGAGTTACCGCTTCCATAAACAACGACCGGGACATCAACCGCCGCGGCCACTTTTTTGGCTGTCTCCGTTGCCTCTTCGCTCGATTTGTTGAGACCATTAGGATCCGTACTGACGAGCTGCAAAGCTATCAGTTCAGCGCCGTAAACATCTACCGCCTTCTGCGCCCACGCTACCGGATCATTAATAACGTCGAGATAGGGCTCTAATGCCGCCGCCGCCCAATTATCAGGCGCTACATCGTAAACCTCGATGGCAATTCTCGGGGCGTGGGGCATCTCTCCTTCAAAAAGATGAAAGGGATAGGATGTT
Organism: Deltaproteobacteria bacterium; assembly: GCA_026388415.1. Lineage (NCBI taxonomy): Bacteria > Pseudomonadati > Myxococcota > Myxococcia > Deltaproteobacteria bacterium. The sequence goes on from JAPLJV010000004.1 coordinate 21,006, forward strand.
TCTCCCCCCACGGTCACGGCTCTGGCGCCTTTTCCCAATACTACTTCCTTGATCTTTCCCGTATAGACCGCTTTCGGTATTGTGAATGTCATTATTCTACTCCTTTATGCCTGCTGCCAATTTGGCCGCCTTAACGGTATTCATCATGAGCATCGTAATGGTCATGGGACCAACTCCGCCTGGAACAGGGGTAATGGCGCCGGCCTTTTCTTTCACGGAGGCAAAATCAACATCGCCGCACAGCCTGGCCTTGCCTTCCGCAGTCATACCAATCCTGTTCACCCCCACATCAATCACAACGGCGCCTTCTTTCACCATATCAGCCGTGATGGCGTTGGGCTTGCCGGCCGCAACGATCAGGATGTCCGCCCGCCGGGTATGAAAGGCGATGTCTTTGGAACCGGTATGGCAGATGGTTACCGTGGCATTAGCCCCTTTCTGTTTCTGTAAAAGGATATTGGCGATGGGCTTGCCCACAATGTTCGAACGGCCGACGACAACCACTTCGGCGCCGCTCGTTTCTACTCCCGTACGCATGAGCAACTGCTGAATCCCGGCTGGTGTGCAGGGAAGATAATCAGCCGCGCCGATCATTAGTTTACCCAAATTGACGGGATGAAATCCGTCCACATCCTTCCGGGGATCAATGGCACAGAGGACTCTTGTTTCATTGACATGCTCCGGCAAGGGGAGTTGCACTAATATACCGTGGATTTTCGGATCCTGATTATACTTCTCAATCAAGGCCAGTAAATCCGTTTCGGCGACATCCGGAGGCTGGTTGTCCTGCAAAGAGTAAAATCCCAGTTCCCTGGATGCCTTCTGTTTGGCGGTCACATAGCTGATGGAGGCGGGGTTTTGCCCCACCAGAATCGTTACCAGACCCGGAACGACATTACTTGCTTCCTTGAGCTGCGCCGTCTCTTCCTTGATCTCTTCCCTGATCTGCGCAGCAATCTCATTGCCGTTGATTAACTTTGCCGTCATATCCTGCATTTCCTTCTCTATTATAAAATATACTGATCAAAAATGCGCCATGCCGCCTGTATCGCTGGAACGGACGCGGGAAGCTGAAAAGTAGGCGTCCCGCTATGGTCAAAGCGGCTGATTTCATCGTCAACAGGGATAACGCCTGCGAGCACCAGTCCCCTCCTGCCAATTTCTTCCCTGGTATCATCCTGCAGGGGGCCTGTCAGGCGATTCAAGACCAGTACATCTTTGGTGATATTCAACTTGAGCTCTCTGATCAGATCGCGGATGCGGGCCGCCGTAATAATGCCGCGGCGGCTGGAATCGGACATGATAAAAAGCAGATCCACATCCTGAGTTGTCAGGCGGCTGAAATGCTCCATTCCCGCTTCGTTGTCAATAACAATATAAGGGTAGTTTGCCGTCAACATATCTATGTACTTCCTGGCAAGGGTATTGGCAGCGCAGTAGCAACCCGCGCCTTCCGGTCGCCCCATTGCCAGCAGATCAAAACCCCTGGCTTCCGTCAAGGCTTCCTGAACCTTATATTCAAACCACACATCTTTCGTCATGCCGGCGGGAACTTCCTCTTTCATCGCCTCGCGCATTTGGCCGATAGTGGTCTTGACGTCAATGCCCAGCACTTCATTAAGATTGGCATTGGCGTCGGCATCCACCGCGAGGACAGGTCCTTTATTTTTTTCCAGGAGGTAACGAATGACCATGCCCGCAAAGGTAGTCTTGCCCGTTCCTCCTTTTCCCGATACTGCGATGGTAAAACTCATGATCTATACCGCCCCTTAAAAAAGTGCTGAGTTCCGAGTACTGAGGACTGAGTACTTTCTATTACTCAGTCCTCAGCACTCAGCACTTCTCCTTAACAAAGTTCTGGATTCCGGTTTTCACCGGAATGACGATTTTTGGGCATTTTCCCTGCTCAAATGCAGCCGCTCCTGTACCTTCGGAAAGGCTGACGCATCAGTGTGGGGCAGAAACAGTGCCGCCATAAATTCATTCATGAAACCGCCGTGATTGCTCAATTCCAGATTGGTCATCATGAGTGAGATCCTTTCCGCTTCCTTAAGCAGATCTTGCGAAAAGGAAAGCAGCCGGGCACCCAGCAGGGAACCGTTGCCGACAAAGATGAATTTGCTGATCTCCAATTCCGGCAATAAACCTATAAAAATAGCCTTTTCCAGATCGAGATGTCGGCCAAAGCCGCCGGCTATAATGACCTGCTCCAGATCCTTGAAACCCAAGCCCAGACTTTCCAGTAGTATCTTGCAACCGGCATATATGGAACCTTTGGTACGGATGAGGTTTTCGATGTCAATCTCCGTCAGGACAATATCTTCATGAATTTGCGTTTGTTCTTTGTAGGCCAGCACGTATTCATAACCGTCCCCTCCCCTCCTTACCCGCCCGGTCGGAAGATCGAGGCGAAACTTGCCATCTTGATCAATAAGGCCTGCCTCCAGCAGTTCGGCTACAATATCAATCAAGCCTGATCCGCAGATGCCGAGTGGCCTGGTGCGGCCGATGGTCAAGATCATCGGTTCACAGGTGTGCGGGTTGATACTGACTTCTTCAATGGCGCCGCGGGTCGCCCGCATGCCGAATTTTATCCCTGCTCCCTCAAAGGCCGGTCCCGCTGAGCAGGAAACACTGGCCAGCCAATCCTTGTTTCCCAAAACAATCTCCCCGTTGGTGCCAATATCCATGTAAAGGGTCAAGGCTTCCCGCTGGAAAATGCCGGAGCCGAGTACGCCGGCGACTACGTCACCGCCTACATAACTGGCCACCGATGGAAAGATATACATATAAACATGTTCGCCGATATTGATGCCCAGATGGACCGCTCGTACCGGGGGGATAAAATTGGCGGTGGGCACATAGGGGGCCTCCCGGATATACTTCGGGTCAACGCCCAACAGCAATTGCGTCATGGTCGTATTGCCGGCTACGACGAGATGGGAAATCAAGGCGCGATCAATGCCGCTCATTTTCAGAAGCTCTTCAATAATGCCATTGATCGTTCCCACCACCGTTTGCTGGAGCTTCATTAGACCGCCCGGTTTCTGAGAGTGGACGATCCGGGTGATAACGTCTTCTCCGAAATTTATCTGGGCATTATAATCAGAGGCCTCGGCGAGGGCAAAGAGAGTTGCGCCATTACAGTTACCATCGGGGCAAGCGACAACCTTGCATTCGTTAAGATTGAGGATCTGACCGAAAACAGTGGTGGTGCCGATGTCCAGTACGATCGAGTAATTCTGCTGGCAATTGTCTCCGGCCGCCACGTTGATTAATTTTGCTCCCTTTATGGTCAGCACCAGGGTAACGGTTACCTTCCAATCCGCCTCCCGCAGCAGGCGGCTTAATTTCATAATTACCCGGAAGTCGGTGGAAATGCCGTTAATGCCATGCTGGCGATTGATGGCACGAATAAGGCGCGTCAGATCGCTGACATTATCGCCCAGAGAAGGAGGCTCTAATTCCACATATATTTTAAATACCGAAGGGTCAACATCCCAACCCTGCACTAATTGGTAAATGTCTTTTGGAGAAAGAAGATAAGAGGCAAGGCCCCGATCGCCCTTGAGTGCCAGCGTAGATCTGTCAACCTGCGATTCCGGAGGGATTTCGATATCCACCGGAGCGATTACGGAAGTCAGGCAAGCCAGCCGATAGCCGTCTGCGTACTCAAATGAGGACAACTTGGCATGCAGCGGCGAGGCGACCAAACCGCCGCTAATCCTGACCTTGCATTTGCCGCAGTTTGCATTGCCACCGCAGGAGGCATTGATATGTATCCCCGCGGCCATAGCCGCCTGAAGAAGGTTCTCTCCTTCATCAACGGAGATGGCTCTCTCGCTGGGATGGAATGTTACCTGATATTTCCCCATCACCTGAACAATCCCTCTTTTTGACATTGATGTTGTAGATGATGCGCAAACCATCTAAAGTCAGCATCTGTTCCACTACGTCAATAGTTGCCGTCTGCGCAGCAATGACAGTTGCCAGCCCCCCTGTCGCCACCACCAGAGGATTGCCGTCCACTTCCTTTTTCATACGCCCCACTATGCCGTCCACCAGGCCGGCATAGCCGTACATAATGCCGGCCTGCATGCTGCTCACGGTATCCTTGGCAACAATGTTCCTGGGTTTGGTAAGTTCCACTCGCGGCAGTTTGGCGGTGCGTTCAAACAGAGCTTCCGTGGAGATCATGATCCCTGGTGCGATGCATCCGCCCATATATTCACCCTGGGGAGATATATAATCAAAAGTGGTGGCGGTGCCGAAATCAACGACGATCAAGTCCCGCGCATACTTATTGTAACAGGCGACGGCATTAACAATGCGATCGGCGCCTACTTCCTTCGGATTATCGTAAAAAATCGGCATGCCCGTCTTGATACCCGGGCCAACAATCATCGGTTTGATATTAAAATATTTCCGGCACAGAGGTTCCAGGATATTCAGCATGGGCGGCACGACACAGGAAATAATGATATCCGTAACCGCCTGCGAACTGAGGCGGCTTGACTTATAGAGATTGTAAATAAGGATGCCGTATTCATCTACCGTATGACTGGCATTGGTGCGGATTCTCCAGTCATGCACCAGTTCTTCGCCATCGTACACACCCAAGACGGTATCGGTGTTTCCTACATCCATGACTAATAGCATTGGCTATCCTCTATACCCTTCAATTAACTTGACATCGCCTGCGATGACGCGGCGTTGCTCACCATTTCCATCCCTGATAATGAGCGCTCCCGCGTCGTCCATACCCGTGACCATCCCCTGATAAACTTCCTCTCCGAAGGTTACCCCGACGCATCTTTCCATTAGTTGCGAAGATGACAACCACAATTCCCGGATGGGTTTGATTCCTTCCTTGAGGAATAACTGATATAAATCAGCCATAATTTCAAATAACTTAACTGTCAACCCGACACGATCAATCGTCTTCCCCATCTCTATTCGAAGCGATGTGGCAATCTCTTCGAGAGGCGGCGGGAAATCATTTTTTTGCATGTTGATATTGATGCCGATCCCGACAATGACGAATTCAACCTTATGACCTGCCGTTTTCATTTCCGTCAGAATGCCGCTGACTTTCTTATCATTGATCAGCACATCATTCGGCCACTTGAGCCGCACCCGTTGAGGGCAATAGCCGTTTAGGAGTTCGGCGACGGCCACTCCGGCCATGACAGTGAGGGGAGAGGATAAAGCCGCCGCCAAGGCAGGCCTAAGGATCAAGGATGTATAGAGGTTGACAGCCGGCGGAGACTGCCACACTCTCTGCATACGTCCCCGACCACAGGTCTGATGGTCGGCAATAATGACCGTTCCTTCCGGCGCCCCCTCCCCCGCCAACTTGAAGGCCAGTAAATTAGTTGAGTCCGCACTGGGGGAAAAATAAAGCGGCGAGCCAATCGCTTTTCCCGACAGAGCGGCGTTCAGGTTTTCCGCATTAAAGTCCATCTAATGTATCTCATCGCGGCATTCCACCCGCAGAGATATGTCCGCTGCCATCACGGAATGGGTAAGCGCCCCGGATGATATGTAATTTACCCCCGTTCCGGCTATCTCTTTCACATTAGCCAGCGTCACGTTGCCAGATGCCTCCAAAGGGATCCGACCCGCAACAATTGTTACCGCTTTTTTCATATCGGCAATGCTCATATTGTCAAACATGATCACATCGGCGCCAGCGCTAAGTGCTTCTTCCACCTGTGGGAGATTTTCCACTTCCACCTCGATCTTGACGGTTATGGGCACCCGGCGACGCACATTGGCTACCGCCGCGGCAATGCTGCCGGCGGCGGCAATATGATTTTCCTTGATCAAGGCGCCGTCAAAAAGACCGAAACGATGGCTGTAACCGCCGGCAACGCGGACAGCATAGGTATCCAGGATTCTTAATCCCGGCGCAGTTTTTCTGGTATGAATGATTTTCACGCCACTGTCTTTCACGGCCTCTACCAAGCGACGCGTGTGGGTGGCAATGCCGCACATCCTTTGCAGAAAGTTCAGCGCCGTCCGTTCGGCCATTAATATGCTCCCCAGCCGACCCTGAATTACGGCAATGACATCACCTTGCTGCACTTTATCACCGTCTGCAACCGAGGCGGTAAATAGGAGGTCCGGATCAAGAAACAGAAATGACTCCCGGAAGACATTAATGCCGGCAACAATCGTCTCGGATTTCGCCACCGCTTTTGCGAATCCTGTTTCGTTACCCTTCAGGGCGCCGCCTGTAGTTACATCCCCGGAACCGATGTCTTCGGCAAGGGCCATCGCGATCAATTTATGCACCGCTGGTTTATATGCCATCAGGTCATCATTCATCATTGCTTCCAATGTCTTAGATAATTGCAGCCGCGGCAGATTGGGCGATGTCCTGAAATTTCTTTAAAGCCGCCTCCAGGACATTATGTTTCCCCATCAAATCGCGATACTTTTCTTCCTCTTTACTTACAATTGCTTCGGCCGCTTTGGCGCGGAAATCGCTGTTGCTGAGCTTCTTAGAAACAAATGACAGGTCTTTGGCTACCTTGGCAATTTCCTTTTCCAACCTGAACTTTTCGGCGGGAATATCAATGAGCCCTTCGAGGAGAACATATATCATCATGTCCGCCGCGACGGCAGTGGCCGCCTCTTTCGCTTCCACTGCCGCGGTAACAATGGTCAGCTCTACCAGATTGGCTAAATGGTAAATATAGTCTTCCGCGCTTAAAATAACAGACCGGGATTTGTCGTCTGAGGCATGGATAATTACCTTGAGCTTTTTAGAGGGGGCAATCCCCATTTCTCCACGAATGTTACGGATGGCGGTAATTATCTCCACAATATTGCGTACTTCCTGCTCGGCAGCGTCATCCCGAGCGGTGTCATTGGGGACGGGAAATTCACTGACCATGAGGTAACCGTCATTGCTGATCAAATGCTGCCATATTTCCTCGCTCACAAAAGGCATGAAGGGGTGCAGGAGTTTGAGCGATGCCTCCAATACCTGAAGTAACGTGCTCTGAACCGCCCTTCTCGATCCGGCCTGGCTCTTGCCATAAAGAACCGGTTTTACTAATTCCACGTACCAGTCACATAATTCATGCCAGATGAACTGATAAATGGCTGCGGCCGCCTCATTAAACCGATACTCATCCAAAGCCTTGATTACTTCCACGACAGTTACGTTCAAACGGGATTTGATCCAGCGGTCAGCGAGCGATAATTCCCCGGTGTTGACTGGCGATGCGGAGTCATAATCTTCGATATTCATCTGAACGAACTTGGCCATGTTCCAGATCTTGTTTACGAAAAATTTGTAACCCTCTATTCTCTCCTCGGACATGCGCACATCCCGGCCCTGAGCAGTAAAAGCGGCCAGGGTAAACCGGAAGGCGTCGGCGCCGAACTTGTCCACCATTTTTAGGGGATCTATGCTGTTGCCCTTGGACTTGCTCATCTTTTCGCCTTTTTCGTCGCGAACGAGGGCATGGAGATAAACATCGCGGAAAGGGACTTCCTTCATAATGTAAAGCCCCATCATCATCATCCGGGCAACCCAGAAAAAGAGGATATCAAAGCCCGTGATCAACAGGGAAGTTGGATAGAAGGTTTTCAAGGCGGGCGTTTCGTCCGGCCAGCCCAGCGTGGAAAATGGCCAAAGGGCGGAACTGAACCAGGTATCGAGGACATCTTCATCCTGCTTTAAGTTCGTTTTGCCACAATCCGGGCAGGCAAGCGGTTCAGCGGCGGCGACAATAATCCTGCCGCATTCGCAATACCAGACGGGGATGCGATGGCCCCACCAGATCTGCCGGGAAATGCACCAGTCACGGATATTATTCATCCATTCATAATAGGTGCTTTCCCACATTGAAGGGATTATTCTTGTTTTCCCCTTGGTGACCGCGTTACTGGCTGCCTTGGCCAACGGCTTGACCTTGACGAACCACTGGCGGGAAACGGTTGGCTCAATATCCGTATGACAGCGATAGCAGCGCCCGATATTATGGTTGTAGGGCTCTTTGTGATCCAGATAACCGCCGCTTTCCAAATCCTTGATAATATTTTTTCGGGCCTCGTAACGGTCCATCCCTTCATAAATGCCGCCCTCGGCGTTGATAACGGCGTCTCCATTCATGATTTTCAGAATGGGCAGTTGATGCCGTTCGGCCATAGAGAAATCATTGGGGTCGCAGGCCGGCGTAATTTTCACGGCGCCGGTGCCGAATTCCAGGGAAACATAGTCATCGGCAATGACGGGTATTTCTCGATTAACAAGCGGCAACATGACTGTTTTGCCAATCTTGCCCTGGTGCCTTTTGTCATGGGGGTTAACGGCGACGGCCGTATCGCCAAGCATGGTCTCCGGACGCGTTGTTGCCACCACGATCTCGCCCCGGCCCTGGGTAAGAGGATACCGAATATACCAAAGTGACGACGGCTCCTCCGTATACTCCACCTCCAGATCAGAAATGGCCGTATGACAGCGGGGACACCAGTTAACAATATAATCACCTTGGTAGATCAAACCGTCATTATATAAACGCACAAAGGCTTCCCGGACCGCCCTGGACAGACCTTCATCCATCGTAAAGCGTTCCCTGGACCAGTCGCAGGAACAACCAAGTCTTTTCAACTGATTGATGATAGTCCCGCCTGATTTGGCTTTCCATTCCCAAACCCGGGCCAGAAACTTTTCCCTGCCCAGATCATGCCGGGATATGCCTTCGGCCGCCAGTTGCTGCTCCACGACATTCTGGGTGGCGATACCCGCGTGATCCATACCGGGCATCCAAAGCGTGTTGTAACCCTGCATGCGCCGGTATCTGATCATAATGTCCTGGAGGACATTATTCAAGGCATGGCCCATGTGCAGAATTCCTGTAACGTTAGGAGGCGGGATGACAATGCAATAGGGTTTATTGGGACTGCTGTCCGCGGCATGAAACAAATTGCCGCTGACCCAGCTCTGATAATAACTGTCCTCAGAACCATGCGGTTCAAAAGATTTACTCAATAATTTCATATATTCAGATATTCAGATGGGGAGGGGGCTGATTTGAAATCAGCCCCCTCCCCATCTGTCCCCTCGGCAAAAAAGATCAGAATTTCAGTTCTTCCTGGATTTTTCTGATATAAAGCAACGCATCTACGCCAGGCACGTCACCTAAGGGCGCAAATTCCCCGGACGTAAAATCTTTTACCCCCATGATCTGCCTTGTGGTAACAACCATAACGGCGTTGAAATAAGGAAGATCGGAGCGCAAATCCGGGAAAGGCGAGGTCTGGCCGATAAATTTTGTCGCCAAAGTATTATCGCCCGTCACCTTGATGAGAATGTCTTCCAGCATCATGGCATAAGTAGCACGATCAATATTCTCTCCTGGATGGAATAAACCATCAGAGTAAGTCTCCAGCCCACGTACGCCAACTCCCAGAATTCCTTCTATATCTACCTTTAAGGGATGATCGGCAATATCTTTGGGCATTGCTGCCGCTGCGGGGGCATTCTTCGCCTTCTCGGGATCCTTGAAAGAGGTATCGAACGTTTTAATACTGCGCTTCTTGTATAAAACGTCAATTTTAAGCTCTTCCATAAACAAGGCAGCCACATCGGCCCGGGTAATGCGCTGCAGGAGGGCAATCTTTTTACCGGCTGCTGTTCCGGGCATGGCCCGCAGGATCTTCTGGATCAGATTCCATGAGATATCGGCGTCCTTTACATATTCCTTCTTCAGATCAATAACTTTCCGGAACATCTGACCGGCCTGTTCAAAGTCCTGTACCGATATGTAGGCAATACCCATATAGTAATAAGCGGCTGAAGACTGCTTGTCAATCTTGACAGCACGTTCGAATTCATCGCGGGCGTCATCCAACCATTTACCGCTCATACCCTTGTAAAAAAGTCTTATCCGCGCGATGTGTACAAATAATTTTTCCTCTTTGGTGTTGGCATTGCTCCAGGCCTTTTTAATCGCCTCGGCGGCTGCGTCATGATCACCCGTGTAGGCCTTGACCAAGGCAATCCCGGCATGGGCTTGAGAAAACTCGGGGGCTATCTGGATGGCCAGAGTGAACTCCCGCTCTGCCTCTATATATTTGTCCTCTTCGAGTAAACGCAGGCCGGCAACACTATGGTGTTCCGGTGTGTCCATCGCGCTGACAGGCTTTCGTAATTCCGGCGCACAAGCAAGCATTGCCATCGTCAAACAAATTAACACAACCGATAATACCGATTTTCTGATCTTGAACCGTTTCATATTGAGCTCCTTTCGTCCCGACTAATAATCCCTTGTTTCACCTCAATAGTAACAACAATCTGGCTATGATTATCTTTATGCCCTATTTAAGTCAAGATATTTCGGGTATCCGCTCCGGTCATAAATTCCTCCACCAGTTTTGACAACGATGTGAAATCATCATAACTGAACCAGTTGATCTCAGGGTCCGCCTTGAACCAGGTTTCCTGACGTTTGGCGTATTGCCTGGTATCGCGCTTCATTGCGGCGACGGCCTCTTCCAGACTGTAATCCCCATGCAGGTAACCTGTTAGATGACGATAACCTAGGGAATGCATGGATTTAAGATCCTCGTGATAGCCCTGTGCAAGCAACCATTTAACCTCCTCAACGAAACCGCGGTCAATCATGTCCTCCGCCCGACGCTCTATGCGCCTGTAAAGCTGTGACCGCTCCATCTTCAGCCCTATCTTGAGATAATGATATGGACGCTCGGAAAAATGGTGCTCTCTTTGCTTGACGACAATAGATTTCCCGCTTTGGTGCCAGACTTCGATGGCGCGCATAATGCGGTTGGTATCGTGCGGATCAATCAAATTTGCGGCCAGGGCATCTTTTTCTTTCAGGATAGCATAGAGACTATCCCTGCCGGAGACTTTGAGTTGCATTCGCAAGTAGTCTCTCAAATCCTTATCAGCTCCTGCATCCGCAACCAGGCCACCCAGCAGAGCCCGTATATAAAGACCGGTGCCGCCCACGACAATAAAAAGTTTTTGATTATTTCCTGGCACCGCGATGATCTGACGGGCCAAATTAATATATAAAGAAACATTAAACACCCCGTCCGGATCCACGACATCAATCAGATGGTGGGGAGTATTCTCCCGCTCCGTTTTGCCAGGTTTGGCCGTACCGATATCCATGTAACGGTAAACTTGCATGGAATCGGCGCTGATAATTTCCGCCCCCCAAGTATGGGCGAGCTTTAAAGCTAACTGAGTTTTACCAACGCCGGTAGCGCCGACAAGAATCAGCAAACGAGGGGAATGGGGAATAAACACGGGATAATCACCCTTAATAACTATCCTCAACGTCTCTTAAACATTTTTTCGATGTCCCACAGGGTGTAAGTAAGAAAGACAGGACGTCCGTGGGGGCAGGAAGCGATGTTTGGTATCGCGTCAAGATTCTTGACCAGAGCGGCAACTTCCAACGGCGAAAGTTTGTGATTGGCCTTGATGGCGCCCTTACAGGCTAAAAGAGCATATATTTTTTCTCTTTTTTCATCCAATGACGCGCCTTCCCTTTCGATGAATTCAGCCAGCAAATCGCTTATCATCGCCTGGGGCGGCAAAGTCGCAAAGAGCGACGGCAGAGACTTGACCACTACCGTATTCAGGCCAAAGGGTTCTACTTCAAAGCCACAATCCTGAAGAAGCGGCAGACAATCCATCAACAAAGCATAATCGCGGGGCGGCAAGGTGATTACCTCCGGCAGGAGCAACCGCTGACTCGAAATATGGCTATGGGGAGAAGTCTTATTCTTTAAATTTTCGAATAACAGCCTTTCATGGGCGGCATGTTGATCCACCATAACCAGTCTCTCGGCATCAGCAAAAATAAGATACGTCTCCATAACCTGACCTATATACTTATAATCACTAAGAACCATGTCCGGAATGGTTACAGCAGCCTCTTCCGCCTGTACCGTATGATAATTTTTTGCCGGATAAGATTCTCGCGCCTGCCAGGCAGCAGCGGCGTTTGCCGGGGGAGCTGCGGAGGAAATGCTGTACCTTTTCAGCGCTTCCTCCACGCGGGAATGGTACTGGGAAAGCGGGACCGTGTGCGGCGCACGGGGCAAATACTCCCCTGCCGGCCCTGCCGTTTGCGCAGGAACGCCGCTCAGCGCACCGGCCAAACACTCCACGATTGTCTCGTAAACCGCACGGGGATTACGAAAACGAACCTCCATCTTGGCCGGATGGACATTTACATCAACTTCATGCGGCGGTAGCTCAAGCAAAAGGACGGCGGCCGGGTATCTTTTAGCGGGAATCAGATTCCGGTAGGCTGTCATCACCGCGTGATTGATCAGGTGATCGCGGATAAAGCGTTTATTGACGAAGGGGTAGATATGTTTGGAATTAGAGCGGGTGAGCGACGGCTGAGAGGCAAAACCCTGCAGAGTAAGCCCTTCTCTCTTTCCCGAAATAAAGATCATCTGATCGAGAAAATCGGTACCGAGAACAAGCGCCAACCGTTGGTCGGCTGCATCCGTGGCCGGTATATTCAGTATCAATCGCCCATTGGCCGTAACTTTCAGACTCAAAGCAGGATGAGAAAGAGCCAATCTGCTGACCACATCCAGGCAGTGACCCTGTTCCGTCTGTTCGGACTTGAGAAATTTACGACGCACCGGCACGGGTCCAAAGATATTGGTAACTAATATCGAGGTCCCCACCGGACAGCCGGCCTCGCTGATTTCTTTGATGCTGCCAGCTTCCGCGGCTACTCTCACCCCAGCCAGGGCGCCCTGCTGCTTCGTCACCATCTCGACATGGGCTATAGAGGCAATACTGGGCAGGGCCTCCCCCCGAAATCCGAAGGAATGAACCTTATAGATATCGTCGAAATGATATATTTTGCTGGTGGCAAAACGGGAAAAAGCCAATACCGCATCCTCAGGATCAATGCCTGCGCCGTTATCGGTTACCCGGACTGATTCGCAGCCACCCTGGCGGAGCTCTATGGCAATGTCGGTCGCCCCCGCATCCAGGGCGTTTTCCAACAACTCCTTGACGATGGAAGCGGGCCGTTCAATTACCTCCCCGGCGGCAATTTTGTTTGTTAAATCATCTGGTAAAATAAGAATACGGCCGGGCAAAATCGCTCCTCCTCCCGGAAGATGATGCAAAAAAATGACAGGCAAAAAGCAAACGCCATCGGGAGATAGATATGAAAGACCGCAGCACCTTGACAGGTATCTGCGGTCCTCATTTGCTTAACCAACTGAACAAATAAATATCAGTCCAAAACGATCATGACACGGCATTTCTTCATAAAGGACAGGTTATCAGCGGCTGATCTGAGCGCGGCAGCATCAGCATTACTGATTATGATGTCGGATTTCCCCGCTCCTTGCGCCCTGATAGCCTTGACCGTAAGAGGATTGTTGGTTACGCGCTGATTACCCTGCGCCGACGTCAAATCACGGGCATATCCGCTCATGCCCTGCTGGACGGCAAATTCCCGCTCCACTATCACGGAACCGTAAACTTCCTGACCATTTTCATCAAGAATCTTCGGCGACATCGCCGGTCGCGTCTGCATACCACGCGCATCTACCACCATGCCCGTGTAAACCGCCCCGGAAGATGGCTTTCTTGGCTCGGAAGTGTAGGAACGGCCTTGCGGTGCAGTTTGAACGGGAGGCGCAGGAGGTGTTACCTGCGGCTGCGCAATTGGTTTTTTCTCCAATGCTTTCGGCATGATGGCCGAAGAAAAGTCACCTAAAAGGGGCATGCGCACCGTGACCTCAACTGAGCCATCGGACATATAGTCCTGTTTTACCACCACCGCCCCTTTTACGATACCTTCAACCTGGCTGTTGATGACATCGCTCTCGACGACAAAATCCTTCACTAAAGTTGTCGAGTCAATTCTTACCCCCTTGGTAGTTTCAAGCAGATTCCTTTTTGCCACAAGTTCAGCGGCCCGCAAGGCCATGGGGCGGGCCTGAATCTTGCCGATAAACCGCTCCGGAGGAGCTCCAATGCCCACTGCTTCGATATATCCGGCTGACCAATTGATACTCCCGGTGCCAACTTTTTCGATGATCTGTTTCCAATCCGACATACTGACAGTATCTTCACAAAAAACCGTATTTGTTGATAAGATCAGCAGTCCCATAACCAACAGAGCAACAACGTAACGTAACTTCATTTTCATTCCTCCCTACTTAAGTTATTGATACTTATTCTTTAAACGCCTTTTCTTCTGCCCTCTCCAACCAGGGCTTGATATTTATGCTGTCATCATTATTCTTCAATATGTAATTATCATCAGGCGGAGCGCTGCCCCACCAATTGTATCTCGCGTCTATATATATGGTAGAACGCGCCTGTATGGCAAATGTGTTTTTGAGGAAATTATTGTAATTGATAACCGGTCTGGACATACCCACACTCTGGATGGCGGCCTCACCATCGTTATTCAAAAAGGTGCTGTATGTAATTTTCGGCGCGGCGTCATGACGACAGAATACGCCGTTTTGGGAATTATTAGCGATCAGACAATAGGAAATCTCCGGCGCTCCGTAGTGAATATCAAAGGCCGTCTCGGCGTATTTGACAACACAGTAGGAAAAAGCGCTATTTACCTTGGTCTGTTTGGTGAACCGGACTGCGGAGGAGTAAGAGCCAGGCAGGAGAGATTTTGCCGAGGCAGTGAAAATAATGGGCAATTCCTTCGTGCCTTTGGCCATCACACCGCCATCCTCCACCGTGATCGCTCTCCCCTGGTCGTAAAGCAGGGTAACGCCCGGTTCGATGTAAAGGGTAGCTCCATTAATAATAACGATATCTTTGGCTATCCGGTAGGGACTGTTAGAGAGGATAAGGAAGGAATCTTTGTCAACAGGTCCGCCTAACTGGGAATCCAGAATGGGCAGCTTGATGGGTTTCCCGGCGGGCTTATCACCATCAAGAATCGCGGCGATATTAACTTTTCCCCTGATCCGCGCCAGAATGTTAATTCCGCTGACCGTTCCCCACCAGTTTTCCAGCGCCTGAACAGGCTCGCCGGACATATCGGCCTGCATATCGAGTGGGCTGTTGTCCAAAATCTTGTTTCCCGTAATAACGGCATTGCTGGCTTGCACCCGGATGCCGATTCCTTGATTACGGGCAATAACATTATCCCGTAGTAATGGAGAAGATGACTCAATAACAACACCCTCCCGCAGATTATCGCTGATCGTGTTTCCCGATAATTTTGGCTGGGCGCCGTCTCGAATCAATACGGCGTTTTGCATGTTTTTGTGGATGGAGTTACGCTGCAATTCCGGCCGGGAAAAAGCGCCCACGATCTTCAGCGCAATCAGGTTCGCCGTTAACTCGGAATCTTCTACGCGTGGTGAGGAAGCTTCGCAACTGATGGCCGTCTTGGCATTTGATATCCGCAAGTAGGCCAATTGCTGTTCTTTTTCTTTGGTGTTTATAAATAATATACCCTCCCAGACCTTTCCCTCTTCTGTGGAAGTTAAGGTTATCAGATGCTCTTTAGTTCCTCTGGCCTTGATCTGCCCCTCAATAATTAATCCGCCTCCCGAGGAGCGGACTTCCGTGCCCGGCTCAATGGTCAGTGTCGCCTTGTCTTTGACCAATATGGTTTGATCAATGATATATGGGCTGGCGCCGGAATACCAGGTGGTATCGGCCTCAATGGGACCATTTACGGCAGTAGGACCGGGTGCGATCGGCAAGCCAATAACAGGGTCAATTTTTTCGCTTTCATTTCCCGCCCAGTCAATGGCCGTCAGGAAATAGTAATATTTCTGACCATTAGTTACTTTATCATCGCGCCATTCATTTACCTCGCTTCTGCCCACTTCCTGGAAACCTGAAAGTGGAGTTAAGCTGCGGTAGAGGCGATACCCCGCCAGATCAGTTGCCGGAGATTTGTCCCAGTTCAGGAGCAACAGATTGTTTCTCCCGACTGTTTGCAGGTTATTAATCTTATCCGGAGGTGTGGTATCAAGCGTCACGGTACCGAGAGCATCTACCCATTGCGAGGCATTGCCGGCATCATCGGCAAGATATCCGACAATCATGGCGTGAGATACGTTATCGCCGGGCAGGACTTTGTATGTGCCGAGATACCAGCCCGGTTCCATTTCCTGCATGTCAATGTGCTTTTTGAATTCACCGATGTCAAAATAGGCTTGCATTTTCGGCGCGCCCTGGATGACGACGTTGATCACGTCGCCAGCTTTTTTGGGCAAGTTTTTCGTATCCTGGGTTAAAAGTGAAATTACGGGCGGGCGCAGCGCTTCCGCGATGGTCGGAACGGGTATCGTTTTAACCATATCCCGGAAGAGGTCGTCACAGGCCCGTAGCAACTGAATGTCGCGAACATTCATCGCGGTCGCAATCACGGTCGCAATAATGCCGAAAGGTGTGACAGAGAGGCCGCCCTCATGGATTCTTACAGTGTGCTGTCCGCTCCAGAGGAAATTGCCGGTTTTAGTGTCATACATCTTAATCTCTGCCCCTACGGCAACCTGTGAGTACATGACCGCAAACAGCTTGTCAAAATTAGATATCTCGCCAAATACGACCGCATCAACATTCAGTAACTTACCCAATTCCTGGGGTGAAGTTTTATATAACGCCTCAGTGTCCCCAAGGTTGGCCTTGCTTAGCAGGTTATCAACCCTTTGCAGTTCCATATCCTTAAAGGGAAGAGAACTGAAATGGTTATAAAATCCTTTTCTTACAGCCACAGCGCCTTCTTTTTTACGAGACTGATCTATAAAAGGCAGAACGGCTACCGTAACTGGTCTGTGACCCTCCATATATGGGTCAACGATAGATTTCCCCTGAAAAAGGTCTCTGATCACGGGTGTGATGACCGTAGTCTCGGTAGCAACCACACAGCTCTGTATGCTGATCATGACCAGTAAGATCCCCAACCATGAAACTTTACTTAATATCTTTGCCATAAATGGCCTCCTGCTTATCTGATTAGGCTTGAAAGACCCTGACTTTTTCCAAAGGCTTGCCATTGTCTCTCAGTACCTTGCCGTGGCCCGGATAAATAGTTTTACAAGCTATTGACCGGCGGAGCATTTCATAAGAGCTGGTCAGTTTCTTTCGATCCCAGTGAAAACGATTCAACTCACCGGGGCCGTTTTCGTCGCGGTTAATTATTAAATCACCACAGATCAACTCCTCCGAAGAAGCATTAAAAAAACATACCGAATCCTCTGTATGACCAGGCGTTTCAAGATATTCCCATTGATCAAAGCCGAGAAGAGTGCCCGGCGAAGTTGCCGCTGTCGCGAGCGGCTGCCGTTCTGATGCCGGGCCGAAATATGAAATCCGTTGCCTGTAGGGTATGTTGATAATATTTCTCAGGACGGGCAAGGGAATGCCCGCCAGTCCGGCAAACCCCAGATGGGATATCTTTTTCACCTGACCAAACCCCACAATAGCAGCTGGCAAAAGACCGCAGCACCAATTACGGATGAGGGAAAGCTTTTTTCTTCCTTCCAGATAACTTTTCACCAGTTGGTGAAATAACACCTTAGTCGTTGGCGGGCATTTTTTCAGTAGCACCGCGATCCCGCCTATGTGATCAATATGAAAGTGCGTCGCCGTAATGCATTTCACCATATCGAGGGACATACCAGGCTGATTATACAAGTAATCCTCCACGTCCTGTGCCGCGCCAATACTCCCCACGTCAACAACCATCAACCCGCCTGACTCGGAAACGACATATGTATTAGCAAAACCACAGTTGGGAATCTTATGAACCACAAAACAGCCCTCTTCACATTCATCTGCCTGAAAACTCTAAAAAAAGTTAACGTCCCGTAACGGTTAATTCCCGACTGGGATTGCTTTCGAGGCCGTCTGCATCAACCGTGGTAATCAGATAAGTCTTGGTTTTGCCTTTGGGCGGCGAGGTCTCGCTGAAGGTATTGGTCTTTTCGTCGGCTATCTTTTCGTTGCCGAAGAATTTTTTTTCATACACACTGTAATTAGCTATATCAGGCTCACGACCTCGATCCCATTTGAGAATAACCTTACCATTGCGCACATCACCGGATAGACCGGCGGGACTATTTGGTCGAGGCTTGGTAGGTATTTTTACGGTCTCCGAAAATTCGCTGATGAGGCCGTCCCGGTCTTCCGCCCGGAGTTTGTAACTATAGGACACGCCATCCTGCAACTCCTTGTCCACATAACCCGTCCGGGCAGGTATTTTAGCAACCTGCTTAAAGTCGCCTCCTTCGGAACTCAGTCGCCATAAATGGTAAGTTGAAATATCATTCTCCGGATTAGCTCCCCAGGAAAGGGGGACTTCCTTCACCTTCAGGGATTCACCCTTAAGCCCCTGCGGGCGTGAAGGCCGGGACTTTGTTGTCGCAGAAACCTCTACCGATGGACTTTCAATATCAACCTTGTTATAGCACGTTAGACGATAATAGTACTTGCTGCCATCATCAAGCCTGGTTCCGTCCTCATCAACAAATTTATTATTGTTTCTGCCCTCCAGCTTTTTTATCAGCAAAAATTGACCATCACTCTGCCTGGCGGCATATAGTTTATAGCCTTCCACATCCTCGGTGTTACTGGGAGTACAACTGATTTCGATCTTTTTAACGAGTCCGCTAACGGCACGAACATTTTGAGGTGCGGACGGCTTACCCTTCGTGATCGCTGCAACGGTAATTTTCGAAGCTGTTTCCGCTGTTGAAGATTCAAACACCGTGATGCGGTAGAAATAACGTACCGAGTCCGCCAGACCGTCTATGTCCTTGTATTGAAGTTTTTTTTCACTCGCGTTAGCAGGCTGATCAATCACTGCAATCTTCTTGAACCCATCATTTTCCATCGTAGAGCGATAAACATTGTAACCTTTGATATCAGGGCCCTCAAGCGCCGCCCAGGACAGCCTGACTTCTCTGACCAGATCGCCTTGAGCGTAAATGTTGGTTACAGGCGATACGGTAAGGCCTCTTATGGGAGACGAGTATTCGCTTTCCAAATTTTTTTCATTGTAGGCGGTTACTTTGTAATATGTTGTTTCTCCGTCGGCAAGCCCCTTATCCGTAAAATCTACCTTGAATATTCTATCGAGGGTGGTGGCCGTATCCACACCAATGCCCAGATCCTTACCCACAATATTAGCTACTTCTTTATACGGGCCTGGCTCGTTTTTGGAACGGTAAACCTTGTATCCTCGCAATTTCAACGGATCGCTGCTGCTCATGGGGCTTGGTGTCCACGTAATCTGGATACTCCGAATATGACTTTCCGCTTTCAAAATTACCGGGGAATTGGGTGTTAATACTGTTTCGGCAAAAAAAATCTCGGAGAATTCACTGCGGGCGCCTTTTTCATTATAGGCTCTGATTTTGTAGTAGTAGAGGACATTTTTTTCCAAATTCTGATCCACATATTCCGGTACCGTCACTTGGGAAACCTTGGCGTAGGGACCAGACTGGTTCGTTGCCCGGAATATCTCATAAGACACCGCCATGGCCGGCCCATCCCAGCTCATCTGTATCTGTTTGTTGCCCGGACGCACGATAATGTTGACAGGACCGGAAAAATCGGCTTGTCCATCGCTACTGTGAGCACTGATAACAGTTGAGACAAGCGCTTTACTGAGATCGCTTATTTCACTACCCAGACTGGCGTCGCCGAGCGATCTTATCTGCTTGGAAAAGATGACTTTTTTCTGTTCTATACCAATGGCACGGCAATTGATTAAGAGGATGGCACCCTTCTTTTCAACCGATCCTACCACGATCAAATTTAATCCGAGACGGGTGCCGATATTTATTACATTGTCCAATTTATCATTTTGCTGCAGGTCATTAAGAGTCATGAATGCTTCCAGGTCCTTACGGTCGAGAACGTTCAGGCTTCGCTCGGAAGTCAGCGAAGTAAGAAGCATATTTGTTACGGCGGTCCCCTGACCGGAAGCCTCCATGTTCACCGTTTGAAAATTGAAAATCGCCATCTTCACGGGCGCTGCCGTCGCCACTTCCGTCAGATAGAAAATGGCAACTATCAACAACGATATAAAAGCTGCTGCTCTTTTAACCATTTCATTCCTCCGGCGCTTTACTTTACCTCTACTTGTCCTGAATCAATTTATTGATGCTTTCCTGCGATTGTTGTGAAATTGGTGTCGTAATGCTCTTGAGCTTTTCATCGAACGCGGCATCGGTATATTTTTCCACCGCCTGTTCGTAATTGCGCCTCTTTTCATACTGTTGAGCGTCATTGAAATATTCTACTTCCAGACTCTGGAATGGCTTGAGGACACTTTGACCGACCTCGGATATCTTCGCGTTGGTCAGTTCATCAATAACCTCCAGCTCCGATGGAAGGGTCAGAGGATCGTGGGGAATATTGGCCAGGGCAACACCATCCTGATACGCATCTTCCTTTATGGCTTTACCTGATGTTGTATTAGTAAACATATTTTCACCCGTCGTTGTGTTGACGAGTTTGTACGACACCTCTATCATCGCCGTGACTTTGGCAACACCCCGTTTATAGGAGATGAATTGATAAGTCGGTTTTCTGATCGTGCGCGAGGGTGCATGGGCCAATTCTTCCCTACTTGGCTTGGGGTTAAGCATTCTCCAATCGGAGAATTCGGGGTTAGGCACATCTTCTTCATTCACGAGCACCTTGGCCTGGCCGGTGCTGGGACTGTCCGCATAGTTGGTAGAATATTGCATGACATCACCCATGATGAAGGTATCAATGCCCCGCATTTTACCCATACTTTGAGCTGTTTTAATATCCACCAGACCGGTCTGTCCAAGTTGCATTTCTCTCAAAATATTTTCCAGATTCGCTCTTTCAATGATGCGTAAATCACCACTGGCATTCTTATGCAAAAAAGCAGTCAATTTATTGGCGGCAATCTTGCCGGCGTCTTTATTATTGCCTGGCGAACCGAATTCAAAGACGGCAATGGATTTTTTTATTCTCTTGTTGATGCTATCTCGGGCATCCAACAGTTTTTGGAACAAGTTAGGGTAGCTGGGATTAAACATCTCCGCCTTTTGCAGCCAGATATAGGCATTGCCCCAAAGCTCCTTTTCCGCATACTTCTCCGATCGCTCCATCAATTTAGCGCAAAATTTACCTATGAATTCTCTGTAAACCGGATCACTCTGCATCGTCGGTGTATAGTTCCTGGCAGAGTCCAGCAGGCTCATCGCCTTAAAAAGGACACCTTGATTTGCCAGCTTGACGGCGTCGGAAAAATATATCTGGCTAACCTTAACCTTCATTGATTCTATCTTGTTGCGGAGGTCTTGGTTATCTGCTTGATATTCTGAGGCTTTTTCCAGCATCATAATTGCCCGGTCCCAATTTTGGTTGCGACCAGCATTCTCCCCCTCGGCGATATAGTACTGGATATTGTCCCGATCCTGTGCCTCTTGATAAAGCTTGGCCACGTCATAATAATTCGGGTTAATCTCAATCAGCTTTTTAAAAGTCTGGACAGCCAATTTCCAGTCTTCCTGTTTTCTTAAAGCCATTCCCTGCTGGTATAAACTTTTTGCTCCCTCCTGCTCCACCTTTGTCAGCCGGGCGCCGGTATCTTCGTAACTCGGATATATCTTGTTTATCTGCTTGAGTTTTTCAGCCGCTGCCGACCAGTCTTCCTTCTGCATATCCGCATCGGCCTGCGCATAAAGTGACTGGAGCTTGCCTTTTAAAATTGAAATTTTCCCTGCCAGGCTGGTGGCAAACGACTCAATTGTTTGATTAAGCGGATCAAGTCGGCGAGCCTTTTCCGCAGTCACGCTGATCTGCTCCAGGCTGGTTAAATTCTGATCGGATGCTGCAATCAGTGCCTGCCTGGCTTTTTCATAAACGCTTTTGGCAGCTTCCTGATTGGCTTTACTGAGGGCATCCTTGTATTCTTGATTGCCCGGGCTTTCACTCAAAGCCTTTTCAAAATAAATGGCCGCCTCTTCCCAGCGTCTCCCGCTGGCCAGTTCCTGTCCCATTTTGTAACTCTCGCTTACAACGCAACCAAAAAACATAAAAACGACAAAGACCAGCAGACTTGTTCCATATGTACTCTTTTTCATGCGTGCCTCCCTTAAATGGCAGTATTTGTGAGTAAGTAAATTGTTATCGTGGTTGCGGCAAAAAAATGGCCTTTACCATGTTCTGCGTAATGGCAGATATCTTCAATTTACGTCCCTTCATAACGAAGACGGAAAGGTCATCAGCTACTCCCTGAATATCGCCCTTAACTTCAATATCCAGCTCGACGGTCCCCTGCTGATAGCTACGTTGATACAAAACTTTAAACCCTTTCAGAACGAGTTGCAGGTGATCCTTGAAACCTACCAGATCCTGATATTCGTCCAAACCGGAAACCACTAATTTAATGGTGGTGGTGTTGGTAAGTTCAGAGGACCAGCGTTCCAACGTATCTTCCAGGATTTTCCCGGCCAATTTGCCGGCTGCCTCCTCTGCGAGGCGGCTGATGTCTCCCTTAGCGCCCGGCACTGATTTAGACTCACTGCCGGTGGTAATAACATCTCCGGTATCGCCATTGATTACCTTTACGGACACACTGACCTTATTAGTAAACATTTCAATGCCGCTGACCGTAAAGGAATTACTCACGGCCTCAACGGAGCCGAAAATTACAACTTCTGCTCCGTAAGTGCGCGCCAGATTGGACAAGGCTTTTTCGTTAGTTGCGGAAACAGCCACATTGATTTCACCGCGGCTCTTCTTGACAATTGATGAATCAACAAGTTTAAAACCCTTCACGAGGAAGAACTTGCTCATGGCGGCCTCCGCGATGGCGTCCTTCTGTCCAGCCTCGTTGAAAACAACCATCAGGCGAGGCCTTGATTTCCTGCTTATGAGGAGTTGCATAGCCTGCAGGCGGTCCTGCAATTTGCCGGCCCCCACCTCTGCTTCAACGTTAACCTCATAGTTATCGCCCTCCCTTTTTTCGGACAGGATGCGATAATTTTCAACGAATCCCTTGGATTCCGAGAGGATACGATCCATCTTGAGCTGGAAATTCTCGACCTCCGTGCTGCCGGTAACCATTACCCCCACTACCTTTTCCACTACATTGCGCAGTGCATTATCAATGGCCTTGTCTCGGGCAATATCCACAATATTGTTGTGAATTGTGGCCATGCCTACGGCACGGATCTTATTGTTTTCCTGGGCTGCCCAGGTAAGCGTCACCCAAGTAAGGCACAACAACACAATCAGGCAGACTATTTTTTTCATGTCATCAATCCATTTCTCATATTCAGTGCGTGCTTAACTGCTAACTCTACTCGATTTATAGGTCAATATACCCGGGCTGTCAAGCAACAAATTTGGCTCGAATTGATGCTACAGCCAAATCACCAATGCTATTGTATATATATCCTTATTTACCTCAAAAGCCCTAAATCAGGGGAGAAAAAATAACGGGTTACGTGCTTTATTTTTATAGCGAATCTCGAAATTAAGCAGGCCATCTCCTTTAGTTTCCGACCGCGCCACGGTGGCTATCTTATCCCCTTTTTTAATACGATCGTCGCGTTTTACCCGACGTTCGCCTAACTGAGTGTATACAGTGGCATAATCATTATCATGCTTCAGAATGATGGTTTCCCCATAATCCTTTAAATGAGCAGAGAAAATAACTGCTCCACCTGCTGCGGCGGAGACGGGAGCGCCCTCCGGCGCCGCAATTTTAATCCCGTTGTAAAACATACCGTTAGGCTGTATTCCGTATCGAGAAACGACCTTTCCGGCAACGGGCCAAATAAAAAACATTTTATCCCGTTGGATTTTATCTTGTTCCGCATCGGGAGGTAAATTTTCACCTTTGCTGCTCTCCTTTTGCAAAACCGGGGGCAGTTTCAAGGGGAAGATGGTTTTATCAGGTTGCGAGGCAATTTCGGATTTGCCGGCGGCGGGAAGTCGGGATTTGTCTCTTTCCGCAGAGTGCTTTTCGTTTAACGGCGGATCAACCCCAGGCGCTTCTCCACCGGGTGTCAAAGCAACCACATCTCCCTTCCTGCCCGGCGTCCTGGCAGTTTTCTTCTCTGCTTCCTGCACCTTCACGGCAACCAGGATGTCATCTGCAACCGCTTGGGCATCGGGAATAAAAAGAACTCGGCCGGCTTCCAAGATATCTATATGATCAATATTATTCACTTCCGCGAGTTGCTGCAAGCTGACATGATAAACTTGCGCTATCCTGTACAGGGTCTCTCCCTTTTTTACGCGATGATAAACGCCGCTGGCCTGTTTGCTTCCGGTTAACGAGCCGGCACAGGCGGTGACCAGGACAAAAGCGACGATAATCAGCAACTTGCAGATGCGTTGCATATCCGGCAACAAATGAGTCTCTTTTCGAGACGGATACAATGAGTGCTTACGCTTTCCAGCCATAGGCCCCGATAAGATCTACAAAACGACAGCCCACCAGATCTTCTTTTTTCAGATCACCAGCATTTTCGGAAAGGCGGGTAATCCTGGTCAGGGTCTGATAATGGCGATCGCCCACCGGTATTATCAGACATCCACCTAATGATAGCTGTTCCACAAGGGTATGGGGTACTGCCGGTGCGCCTGCGGTCACGATAATGGCATCAAAGGGCGATTCTTCGCGCCAACCATAAGTACCGTCGCCAACCCTGACGACTACTTGATAATAACCAAGTGATTCCAACAGCCTCCTGGCATTCACAGCCAGTTGGGCAATGCGATCAATGGAATAGACCTGCGCTCCGAGTTCCGCCAGGACGGCCGCCTGGTATCCGGAACCTGTGCCTATCTCCAACACCTTTTCGCCGCCCTTCATCTCCAGCAACTCCGTCATCAGGGCTACCATATAAGGCTGAGAAATCGTCTGACCCTCCTCAATAGGCAGCGGGCTGTCGTGGTAGGCCTGATCCCACATACACTCCGCCACAAACAGGTGACGCGGAACCTTTTCCATGGCCGCCAATACTCGTTGATCCAGGATACCCCGCGAGCGGAGCTGACTATCAACCATCCGGGTGCGATTTTTATTGAATCTTTCCATAAATGATCCAATTTCTATCTTGCTAATATATCGCTCACAGCGTTGAAGACTGCATCTACCGTAATGCCGTGCATACATTCCCGGGTGGGACACTTTTTCCGGAAGCATGGGCGGCAGGGGATATCAACGCTTACCACGCGATGCCCCTTTCCGTAAGGACCGGTCCGTCTGGCATCAGTAGGTCCGAAAAGCGCAACAACCGGGGTTCCGACCGCCGCGGCGATGTGCATCGGCCCGCTATCCGTGGTAATCACGAGCGCTGCGTGCCGGTATAGACAGGTCAGTTCCCGCAGTGACGTTTCCCCGGCCAGGTTAACGGAAGGAACGGACATGAGAGATTGAATAGGGCTGATTTCCTGCTTCCGAGTTCCGGTAAATACCACCGGTAATTTTAATTCTGCGACAATCCGGTCGCATAAGCGGGCAAACCCTGCGTCATCCCAGAGCTTCGTCTGCCATAAAGCTATCGGATTGAGAGCCACAAACCGGCCTGTCAAGCCGTTTGACAGGAGCAGTTGCGTTATCCGTTTCTCCTGAGCATCGAGAACAGGAATAATAAATTCCACCTTCTCCTGACAGTCACCGGCAGTTGCCGTCGCTTTACAGCTTCCACCGCCTGACATCACAAGTTTCTTAGTGTCAAGGTAGTGGACCAGGTCGAGATAGCGGTCTACAGCATGCTTGTCCATATCTTCCGGAACTTTTTCACGAATAAAAAGGCCGCTCAGCTCCTGCATACTGTCATAACCAATCTTGCGCTCCGCCGTGGTCAATAATACGATCAGAGAACTTTTCAGAAGCCCGTGAAAGTCTATAACCAGGTCATAGCGGCGGCTCCTGAGTTCTCTTATGAAAGCCATGATATTTCCGACCGTTTTTAGATGTCCCCTTTTCAAGTCCCTGAGCCAGCGCTTACGGTGAGAAACAAGAACCTTGTCCAGATAAGGGTGGTCCTGGATCAGGTCGGCGGCTCCTTCCTCTATTACCCAGGTAATGAAGGCCTGGGGATAAAGTTTTCTCAAGGCGGCCAAGGCCGGTAGGGTGTGCACAACGTCGCCGATGGCGCTTAATTTTACGATCAGGATATTCATTTTTGGCGGTCCTGCATGATCCATATTACAGCAGCAAGGATGTCATCGGCAACATAATTGAGACCGATGTCCGAGCACTCCGCTTCCGCTTCCCGGCCATAACCGGTCCGGACCAGGACCGCTTTTGCCCCGGCCTTCAGTCCCGCTTGCATATCCTTGCGAGTATCGCCAATAAGGTAGGACCGCCCCAGGTCAATCCCCATATCTTGCGCGGCCGTAAGCAGCATTCCTGGCTCCGGTTTCCGACAGTTACATCCCTGACGGTAAATGCCCTGTCCCTCGGGATGATGAGGGCAGTAATAGAAAGCATCCAAGTGGGCCTGGTGGGGCGCGAGCAGCGACTGAATCTTCATGTGCACGTCCGCGACAAGGGCCGCAGTAAAATATCCTCGGGCCACGCCGGACTGGTTGGTAACGACGACTGATTTCATCCCGCTGACGTTGATCATTTTGATTGCCCGCGCCGCTTGGGGATAAAGCATCAGTTGGGCGAGGCTGCTCAGATGCCCGACTTCTTCATTGATTGTTCCATCCCGATCCAAGAATATTGCCTCCACCTTGTTTCCTGGATTCCCGTTTTCACCGGAATGACGTGTGTATGTTGTCATCGGTCACCTGAAATTAATGTACGGACGGGTTTAAAATCAGCCCCTACAATAGCTTTTGCCTGGTTGTAAACCGCCAAGGTTGAAATTGAGTCCATGCAACGGAAATCGGTGGGACAAGTTTCCCGCAGGCAAGGACTACAGTCTGTCTTATTATAAATAATTGTGTTGTTCTCGCCAATGGGACTGGTGGTAACGGGGTTAGTAGATCCGAAGATGGCAATAGTGGGAATATTCAACGCCCCGGCAACATGCATTAGCCCGGAATCATTGGAGATAAAGAGAGCGCACCGGGCCATGAGCGCCACAGAAGTGCGCAAGTCAGTTTTACCGGCCAGATCAAGGAGCGGATATTTTGAGGATCTCTGGACATTCAGGGTGGTTTCACGGTCGGAGGCACCGCCGAAAAGCATGGTTGTGGCGCCAAATTCTTCCCTGAATTTTTCTGCCACGGCGCCGAAGCGATCGGGAAACCACTTCTTGGCCGGCCCATAGGTGGCGCCCGGCGCCATCCCGATGAGAAGCTGCTCATTATCAATTCCCTGATCCTGGAGCAACCGGCTGGCCGTCCTTTCATCTTCTCCCGTCAACTTGATAAAGGGTCCAACGCCTGGGTCTCCGCATCCCAAGCTCTGGGCCATTGCCAAATAGTAATGAGACTGATGGACTTTTTTGATGGCTTTCGTCATTACAACAGGGTGAGAAAGCAGGCCGCCGCGGACATCAGTATTGTAGCCGGCGCGAACAGGAATGCCTGACAGCCGGGCAATAATAGCGGCCTCGATGGCGTTTTGGAGCAAAATAGCCATATCGAACCCCTGGGCCTTCAGTTCTCTCGCCAGCCGCAGCTTGCCCAGCATTCCGGCATGGATCCCGGGGCTATGATAAATAATAACTTCATCCACCAGCGGGCAGAGTCGGAATATATCTGCCACCCAGGGCTTCACGAGGATAAATATCCGGGCCTCGGGATAGGTGTTCCTTATGGAGGAGACGGCGGCAAGAGTGAGTATGGCATCGCCGATCCAGTTTGTTCCCCGGATGAGAATCTTATTCACGCCGCTTGTTGGTAATTTCCTCATATTATTCCCTGTTAAGCGTTTTCAGATTATCCAGAATCAGTTTTAAAAAACCATCCCCGTCCGGGATGAAGGCCATCTCAATGCGCAAGAGAAATATCTTCGCCAGAAAATCTGGAAAATCGAGCAGTCTTACGCCATCTTTTTCTGTCGTCAGAATTATATCAGCCTGTAAAAGCTGGGCGTGAGCGGTAATGCCGGCAATCTCAGACGCACTGTAACAATGATGATCCGGAAAGGCTTCAAAACCGGACAGATTCGCACCCAGGTCTTCTATCGTCCGGCGAAAGGAAAGCGGATTACCGATGCCGGAAAAGGCATAAATTCTTTTACCTTGCAGAAAGGTAAGCGAAAGGGCATCCCTGTCGGCGTCAATGATTGCCCGGGCCCTGTGACAGCTCTGAAAACAAGGCGCCAAGCCCTTCAAAAATCGCTGCCGGCAGTCAGGCGAACTTGAACCTGCCGGGTTGCCGCTTCCTGTCATTACAATGATATCGGCGCGCCGCAGACCGCGGGGCGGCTCCCGCAGGGATCCGCCCGGAAGCAGGCGACCGTTTCCCAGGGGCCGGCTACTTTCCAAAAGCACAATATCAATATCCCGATAAAGACCACGGTGCTGAAAGCCGTCATCGAGAATCAGGATATCGGCGCCCAGTTCCTCTATTGCCTTCTTGCCGGTGAGAAAGCGGCAAGCGCCTACAATTACGGGCGCCTGGGGCAGCAAGAGAGACATCAGAAATGGCTCGTCGCCCGCTTGCCGATGGTCCATCAGGATACGGCAACCATCGGAAACAACGCCGCTACTTTGGCCTCCGCGGCGCCCGTAGCCACGCGAAAGAACTGCCGGTCGAAAGCCATTCTCCTTCAGCATGCCAGCCAGCAGGATTGCCAGGGGCGTTTTCCCGGTGCCGCCGACAGTCAGATTACCGATGCTGATCACCGGGCAGGGAAGTTTTTTGGACCGCAGCGTACCCTGGTCATAAAGAAAATTCCTCGCGCCAACGGCAAACCGGTAAGGAATGGACAGGATACGAAGCAAGAGAGATAGCAAAGATATAGCTGGAACCTTGCTCTCTCCGTCCCAAATTATCCTGATTATTTCGTGGCGGTTAATCATTGCTACGGTTTCCCGTTGGCCCGATGAGCATCTTCCTCGCGAAATTGCATGTTGTATAACTTGTAATATTCGCCTCTTACCTCGAGCAGCTCTTCGTGCGTACCTTCTTCCACGATTTCTCCACCCTCAATGACAACAATCCGGTTGGCATGACGAATGGTGGAAAGCCGGTGCGCGATGACCAGGGTGGTTCTCCCCCGCATAAGATTGTCCAAGGCCTCCTGAACTTCCATCTCCGCCTCCGTATCCAGCGAAGAGGTAGCTTCATCCAGGATCAGTATCGGGGCATCTTTAAGCAAGGCGCGGGCGATAGAGAGCCTTTGTTTCTCTCCGCCCGAAAGCTTGGTCCCCAGTTCGCCGATTACCGTTTCGTATCCCTGAGGCATATTAATAATGAATTCATGGGCATTGGCAGCCCGAGCCGCTCGCCTGATGTCCTCCTCAGTCTTGTTGATATCCCCGTAGGCGATATTGCTGCGCACCGTATCGTTAAACAGAATGGTCTGCTGGGTAACGATCGCCATCTGGTTCCTGAGCGATTCCATGGTCACCTCGCGGATATCCACATCGTCAATCAATATTTGACCGGTCGTAACATCGTAAAAACGGGGGATCAAGTTCACCAGGGTAGTCTTGCCGCCGCCGCTCATACCGACAAAGGCAATAACGTCGCCCGCTTTTATTTTTAAATTGATGTTTTTTAATACCGGCGTTTCTTCGTAGCAAAAAGTGACGTCCCTCAGCTCTATCTCCCGGGATATTTTCGGCAAGGCCAAAGCCCCCGGTTTATTCTGAATATCGGGCACATTGTCAATCAGACTGAAGACACGCTCGGCGCCGGCGATGCCTTGCTGAATGGTATTATTGACGTTCGTCAGGCGTTTGATCGGTTCGTAGAGCATGATCAGGGCGGTTAGAAAGGAAAAAAAAGTGCCGGGCGTAGATTTACCATTTATTACCTGGTTCCCGCCGTAGAATATGATAGCCGCGATGCCGATCCCCCCCAGAAACTCCATAAAGGGGCTGGACAGGGCATTGATTGTCACTGATTTTAAAGTCAGGTTAAAGAGCCGTTCGTTGTTTTGGGCGAAACGCTGATTTTCGTAATCTTCCCGGCCAAAGGCCTTGACAATGCGGACGCCGGAAATGGTTTCCTGCAGCATGGTGGTCAACGATCCCATTGTTACCTGGGTACGGGTGGCCACATTTCTCATTTTCTCGCCGAACTTGGCGATCGGGAAAACGGTGAGCGGGAAAACGAGCATCCCGATGATGGCAAGCTGCCAGTCACGGTAGAAAACGACAAAAACCAAGAATATCAATGTGGAAGAATCGCGTAGCAGGCTGGTAACGGCTTCCGAAACGGCGCCTTGAACATACGCAACATCATTGGTAATGCGGGACATGAGCAGGCCTGTCGGGTTTCTGGTAAAAAACGCCAGCGACTGCTTTTGAATCTGCCAGTAAAGCGTATTTCTCAGATCGGCAATAATGCGCTGACCGATAAAGCTCATAAGGATGGTCTGAACATAATTACATATCCCCTTCAAGAGATAAAGCGCGATCACCGCCAGCGGAATCCACCTCAGCATCAAGCCGTTTTTATTGATAAATATCTCATCGAGAGCTGGTTTGACCAAAAAAGCCAACGACGATGTGAGGGCGCCCACCGTCAGCATGCAAAGCATTGCCAGGACGAATTTTATCAGGTGCGGTCGGGCCAGTTTCAGGAGGCGTTGGAATATCTTCATATGGGTTTGTGCATATCATCGGAAGTGAAACAAGTATTCAACAGGTTGGCTACGAGATGAGCCGCCCGCTCGGAAGCACCGGGGGCGCCCAACTGGGCTTTAATCTGGGACAAGGCAATTTTCATCCTGTCTCTGGCGCTTTGGTCGCCAAGCAGCCGGTCTGCCAGTTCGGCCAGACGTTCCGGATTGGCCTCCGTCTGGACCAATTCGGGAACGATTGTTTTGCCGGCGATTATATTTACTAGACCGATATTTTTCACCTTGATAAGCATTCTACCCAGTAAATAGGTCAACCGGGAGACGCGGTAAATGATGATCATCGGTGTTTCCATGAGCCCAGCCTCCAGGGTCGCCGTACCGGAAGCAACGATGGCCAGGTCGGCGGCAGCCAGAATATCATAAATAGCGTTGGAAACAACAGTAATCTTGAGATTATAACGATTAATGATGCTTTCCACAAAATCACGAGACAGAGTGCTGGCTAACGGCAAAATAAATTGCAGTTCTTGTTGCTGCTGCATTATCGTGGCCGCTTGCAGGCATACCGGCAGGAGTTTTGCCACCTCGCCTGGTCTGCTGCCGGGGAGCAAACTGACGGTTTTTACCCCGGCCCGGAGCCCCAGTTTTTCCCTGGCTTCTTCCTGTGAAGAGGGAGGTGGAATCATGTCTAGGAGCGGATGACCGACGTATTCGGCATTCACGCCGGCCGACCTGTAGATAGGCGCCTCAAAAGGTAAAATAACTGCCAACTTGTCAACATTACGTCGAATGGTCGTTATCCTGCCCTTTCGCCAGGCCCATATTTGGGGGCTGATGTAGTAAAATACCTTGATGCCCCTGGCATGGGCTTTGCGCGCCAGGATAAGATTGAAGTCCGGATAATCAACCAGTATTACGGCTACCGGTTTTTTTTCCTGGAAAGAACGTACTAAACTGTTCATCACCTTGAGGATGACAGGCAACTTCAAGAAGACTTCCGTAAGCCCAATAACAGCCATCGCAGCGGAATCAGCGATTAATTCAATCCCTTCCGCACGGAGCTTCTCACCTCCCACCCCGTAATACCGGTACCGGGGTTCAATTCGTTTCAGGGCCCGGACAAGAGCAGCGGCATGCAAGTCGCCCGAAGCCTCTCCGGCTACCACCATAATATTTTGATCTTCAGAAGAAACCGGCAGTTCTTTCAGCGGCAAACACCTCTTTTGGACTTTTGGATAAAGTCCAGAAAATGTCGGACCTCGACAAAATCAGGGACATCGTTCCTAACCTGGGCGATGGCCTGAGAGAGCAACATACTGGAACGAAAAATAATCCGGTAGGAATCCTTCAGCGCCTGCAGTACTTCGGCCGAAAAGCCACGCCGTTTCATGCCGATCAGATTAAGGCCGTACAGCCTGGCATGATTGCCCGAGGCCGTGACATAGGGGGGGACATCCTTATTAACGGCTGAAGCGCCGCCAATCATACTATGGGCGCCAATATGGGTGAACTGATGGACACCTGTTAATCCGCCCACCACGGCATAGTCTTCGATGATAACGTGGCCGGCCAGGTTGGTGCCGTTGGCCAGGACTATGTTGTTAGCCAGGTGGCAGTTGTGGGCAACATGGCAGTAAGCCATGATGAGGTTGTGATCGCCGATCATGGTGACGCCAATATCGTCAACAGTGGCTCTATTAATGGTGACGAATTCCCTGATGTTATTGAAATTGCCAATTACTACCCTGGTAATTTCTCCCTTGAACTT
Source organism: Deltaproteobacteria bacterium (assembly GCA_026388415.1). NCBI lineage: Bacteria > Pseudomonadati > Myxococcota > Myxococcia > Deltaproteobacteria bacterium. The sequence goes on from JAPLJV010000004.1 coordinate 53,457, forward strand.
CAGATCCTGGGGAACGCCGCCGATGCAGGAAAATTGCGAAATCTGGCAGTTTTCACCAATCTCGGTACCAGCTTCGATTACCACGTGCGAGGCAATGGCGGTGTTGCTGCCGATCCGCACCTGCCGCCCGATAACGCTGTAGGCGCCAATGGTCGCTCCTTCCCCGATATTTACATCGGGGGATACTATTGCAGTTGGATGAATATTCATGACGGATCTATTATTTTACACTCCTCTTCCAGCTTATTTACCCTCATAGTCAGCAAAGACAGCATATGCCTCATCTCCGGCAATTTTGCCATTGAGGCGACAACGCGCAACCACATTTTATGGGGCAGGTGCGGCGAGCCGGATACGGTCATGCCTGATGGGACATCTTCGTGAATTCCTGATTGTGCGCCGATCATAACCCGATCGCCAATGGCGATGTGTCCCACTAAGCCGGCCTGACCACCAATAATGACACTTTTTCCCAACCTTGTGCTTCCGGAAATGCCGACTTGGGCGACAATGACGGAATCCTCGCCAATGACAACGTTATGGGCGATCTGGACAAGATTGTCAATTTTAACGCCCCTTTTAATCCATGTTTTGCCGAGGGTACCGCGGTCAATAGTGCTGTTGGAACCGATTTCCACATCATCGTCAATCTGAACAATGCCCACCTGCGGGATTTTAAGGTTATCAGCACCCGGATTGGCATAACCAAAACCATCACCGCCGACCACCACGCCGGCATGCAGGATGACGCGCTTACCGATAATACATTTTCTGTAAACGCAAACGTTAGGGTAAAGGATCGAATCCTCGTCTATCGAGACATCACGACCGACAAAGACCCCCGGATAAAGAACCACGCCGCGCAATATTCTGGCGCCCTGGCAAACGGTAGCACCTGGGTAAACAGTGGCCTCCGGCGATATATCAGCGCCCTCCTCCGTGAAAGCCCGGCTGGAAATCCCTGGTGAATGAGACTCCTCGGGGCAAAAAATCGCCAGCAGCTTCCCCAGAGCGACGTAAGGATCACCGACAATGATCAGGTTCTTACCGGGGCATTCCGTCCCCGGACGAACCAAAATCGCATCCGCGCGGGTGGTTTCTAATTGGCGCAGATATTGCGGATTGGCAATAAAGGTAAGATCCCCTGCGCCTGCTTCTTCGATCGGGTACACACGCTCAATTACCACCTCACCGTCACCGACGACGCTACCATTTAAAATACGGGCAATTTCCTTAATTTTCATGGACAAGTGATTTCCCTTTTAACAATTCTATTTTTTAGCGGGGTTGGGTTTATAGCTCTTGTTAAAATCGTCCATGACGCGCTTCGTCAGATCTGCCGTTTTGTTGTAGTAGGGTATCGGCATCGCGCTCAAGTCAAAGATTACGGTATATTTTTCTTTTTCTCCGATGGCATTGACTACCTTTGAGATTTCGGGAATCATACTCTTGGACAGTTCCTGATCCTTCCCCTGCAAGTCATCATTGGCTTCCTTGACGAGAACCTGATATTCGCGGAATTTCGCCTGATAGGACGTTTCTTTTTCCTTCAAGGCCGCTTCCGTAAGGATCGAACGCTGCTTCTCGATCTCCTCCCTCAACTTTTGCAGTTCCGACTCCCTGCCCTGAACAATAAGTCTGTTTTTTTCATAAATATTCTTGAATTCAGCCGCCGCTTTCTTCCCGGACTCGGAATTCATCATGATCTCCCTGATATCCACAAAACCAATCTTCTCCGCACTGATCTTCTCCGCTGCCGGGGCCACCCCCGCCAGTAACAGGCTGAGCAAGCCGGTGATCAATAGAACATTTTTTTTCATAAAATCCTCTCCTTTATTGTTAATTGCCTCTACATAAACATGCCGATGGTAAATTCCCACCTGTTGGACGATTCGTTTTTCTTCTGATCAAGAACATGGCCCCATTCCAGCCGGAGCGGACCTACGGGCGAGTACCAGCGCACACCGATACCCGCAGTTTGCCTCATATCATAAATGTCATATCTCGATAGCCAACTGTTGCCGGTATCGTAAAAAAGCACCCCTTTCATGCCGGCATCTTTTATCAGCGGGAAAACAAACTCGGCATTAAAGTTCATCATGGTCAATCCCCCGATCACGTCGCCGGTGAGAGGATCCATCGGCCCTACGGAACGAAGCCCCCGGAGCGAGTTGATGCCGCCCAGATAAAATCTTTCGTAAACGGGCACTTCCTTGCCATCCCTGCCCTGCAAATAACCCACGCGGCCTCTGACACCGAAAACAGTATCCAGCGGCAGCGGATAAAACCAGGCTGAAGTAAGCTGGTATTTGACAAAAGCGGCGTCTCCCTGAAGAAATCCGCCGGTATATTCCGTGGAAACACTGCTTTTCGATCCCTTCGAGGGGAATATGTTATCATCCGTCGTATCACTGGTAAGCGTAATCGTCAGGCTGCTCGTGGTTATTTGCCCCTTCTGCTTTATTATGTAAGCGGAAGCCGTATCGGATATATCACCGACGTTATCCTTGCTCAGCTTGTATCCCGTGTACCAGGAGATGTATTGCCAGATCGGATAGCCAAAAGTAAAACCGGCGCCCTCGGAATCCATTTTGTAGGTATCATAGATGCGATACATTTTCCAGATGTCGGTCTTGGTCCACAGAGGCATGTCGAACAGCCAGGGCTCGATAAAGGAAAGTTCGTAATTCGCGGAACTGCCCCCGATATTCGCTCTCAGGCTCAAGCTTTGCCCGCGCCCGAAGAGATTCTGCTGGGCGATCTGGGCCGTAAAGATTGCGTTGTCCAGGGCGCTGTAACCGGCGCCGATACTGAACATCCCCGTCGGCTTTTCCCGGACGCGAATATTTACATTCGTGGAGTTGGCATCGTCACCCTTTTCCGTTTGAAAATCAACTTCTTCAAAATACCGGAGCCGATTGATCGCCATGTAGCTCTTCTTTAGATTGGTCTTGCTGTAAAGATCGCCTTCCACCACGGTAAGAAGTCTCCTGATGACCTTATCGCGGGTCTTGACGTTGCCGATAATATTTATCCTGTTGAAGTAAACCTGATTACCCTTCGCTACCTGATAAACGACATCTACCGTCTGCTCCTTGTCCTGGGGAACTGTACGGGGGACGACATCGGCATAGGCATAGCCCTCGTCACTGCAGGCCTGCTGAATTAAATCCATATCTTTCATGACCGCTTCCCGGTCATAATAGCGTTTCTTGTTGATCATCAATTTGTCAAGCAGTTCCGCGCGGGAGAGCTTTATCTCATCACCGGCAATGCTGACTTTTCCAACCTGATACCGCTTGCCCTCCGTGATCGTTATCTTGACATAGATGCCTTTCTTGTCGTGAATAATTTCCGGTTCACCGACCTGGGCATAGATGAAACCATTGTTCAGGTAGAAGGCATTTATCTTCCCAATGTCCTGATTAAGCTGATCTTTCTTCAATAGCCCGGAATCGCTGATAAAATAAAAGAAGCCCTTTTCATCGGTGGTCATCAGTTTGCGCAGCTCTTTGGCGGTATAAGCCTCATTGCCTGTAAAGCTTATTTGTTCGATATACGACTGCTCGTTTTCGACGATATTATAGATTACCCGAGCGTCCTTTTCCCCCTCTTTTTCGACAACATCCACCACTTCAGCGTTGTAATAGCCTTTAGTATCGTATAGTTCCTTGATGCGTCCCGCATCGGCCTTAATTTTTTCACGGTTCAGGATCTGCTTGACCTTGACGACAATGACAGCATCAATATCATCTTTGGATATTTTCTTGTTGCCGGAAACCTTGATGGAACCGATAATGCCCTGCTCCTGCAAGGTAAAAGTTATTACCAGGCCCTCGGGGACATCGGTAGTCTGGGCGGAGACATCGGTAAAATAACCCATTTTATATATTGCCTTGATATCCTGGGCTAAATCCGCACTGGAGAAAACACTTCCCGCAGAACTCTTTATCACCTGGCTTATGGCCGGGCTTTCAATGCGACGGTTGCCCTTGAATTCAATGCGGGCAATTCTTTGCTCCGTTGCCACGCGCATCAGGATCTGTGAATTTTTTGTCTCCTCTGCAAACAGACGGGGAGACGCGAAAAAAGGGAAAAGGAGCAACGCGCATATCAGCGACAATTTTTTCTTAGGCAATCGTGTAAATCCTTCCGTCTCCCAGGCCGATACGACGCGACATCCGGTCAGCCAGGGATTTATTATGCGTGACGACAATTAAAGTAACACTTTTGGTTTGATTCAAATTGACGAGCATATCTTCAATTTTTATTCCCGTTGACCTGTCCAGGTTGCCGGTCGGTTCGTCAGCCAGAAGAATTTCCGGCTCCATCATCAATGCCCTGGCCACGGCGGCACGCTGCTGCTCTCCGCCGGACAACTCGCCGGGTTTGTGCGTCATCCTATCACCAAGCCCTACTTCGTTCAAGATAATTTGTGCCCGTTCCTTAGCCTCACGACGGGACATACCCTGCAATAAGGCGGGCATCATCGTATTTTCCAGACTCGTAAATTCCGGCAAGAGATTAAAGAATTGAAAGATAAAACCAATGCTGCGGTTGCGGAAACGGGCCATTCTATTTTCGTCCCATTGAAAAACATCCACACCATCGAAGAGCACCGCGCCGGAAGTCGGACGATCCAGGGCGCCCAGAATATGGATCAGGGTGCTTTTGCCCGCTCCCGACACTCCCAGCACCGCCAGCGATTCCCCGGCGGACACGGTAAGATCGAGGCCCTGCAATACCTCAATTCTCTGGGCATCTTTCACATAGGTCTTCGTCAGATTTTTTATCTCTATCGCCGCTCCCATATCTCCCTTATATACTTTTCACTAATCATAACGCAGAGTCTCGGCCGGATCCAGACGTGAGGCACGCCAGGAAGGATATATAGTCGCCAGCAGGCTAATGAAGAGAGTGCCCAGAATAATTGTCGCCACATCCCTGTAATTAACCAAAGAGGGCAGAGCGCTCAAATAATAGACGTCAGCCGGAAGAATCTTGAAACCAAATATTCTTTCTACGAAAAGCGACAGCTTCTCCAGGTTATAGGCAACGGCCAGGCCGCCGATGGCGCCGAGGAAGGTGCCGATGACGCCGATAATCAACCCCTGATAAATAAATATCTTCATAATGCTGCGCGAAGTGGCGCCCATCGCCTTCAAGATGGCAATATCACGGTTTTTCTCCATAACCACCATGATCAGCGTAGTAATAATATTGAACATCGCGACCAGCACAATCAGGCTGAGAATGATAAACATGACGCGCTTTTCCATTCTCAGCGCGGCAAAGAGATTTTTGTTCATTTCCATCCAATGCCGGGCCCAGTATGGATAGCCGAGCTTCTTTTCCAATTGCCGGGCGATGCTCCCGGCCTGATAGATATCGTTGACTTTAACCTCCAACCCCGTAACCAGCTCACCCATATTCAGGAATTCCTGGGCATCGCCAAGAGCCAGAAAGGCAATAGTGGAATCATATTCGTAAAAGCCGGAGTCAAAAACGCCGACCACGATGAATTTCTTCAGACGCGGCATCATCCCCATGGGCGAGGAAATACCCTGGGGGGACATAATGAAAACGGTGTCGAAAAGAAATATCCCCAGATTTTTCGCCAGTTCCTTCCCCAGAACTACACCCGGCATCTTGACGCCTTCCGGGGTAAGTCGGAGCTGGAGACGGTTTTTTCCTTCCAGGTAGGCGATCTTACCTTCCTGCATCTTGCCCAGATTGATGACCCGGGAAGCTGTTTCGGTATCCATCCCCCTCAAGATGACACCACTGACGCTTTCACCCTTTTTCAACATGGCCTGCGAGTAAATAAAAGGCGTAACAGCGACTACTTCTTTTTCACGGGCGACTTGTTGCAGCACCTTATCATAGTCGCGCAGAACCCCGCCGTATTGCATCAGGACGACATGGGCGTTAATGCCGAGGATCTTGGTTCGGAGGTCCGTCTCAAAGCCATTCATAACGGCCAGAACAATAATCAGGGCCGCCACGCCCAGAAAAATCCCGGCAATCGAAAACATGGTAATTACGGACACAAAGACCTGCTTGCGCCTGGCCCGGAGATAGCGCAGACTGATGAATAATTCGTAGGACATAGTCACTCTTTTTTTCTCATGTGCGGGAAAAGGATAACGTCCCTGATCGAGGCTGAATCCGTGAATAACATGACCAGACGGTCAATGCCGATCCCCTCACCCGCCGTGGGCGGCATGGCATATTCGAGGGTGCTGATATAATCCTCATCCATCTCATGGGCTTCATCATCGCCGGCCGCGCGGTCTTGCAACTGCATTACGAATCGTTCCCGCTGATCAACCGGATCATTTAATTCTGAAAAGGCATTGGCAATCTCCCGGCCGCAGATATAAAGCTCAAAGCGATCGGTGAACCGGGGATCGGCAGTATTTTTTCTGGAGAGGGGCGAAACCTCCAGAGGGTAATGGGTCACAAATGTGGGTTGGATGAGCTTATCCTCCACCAGCCCCTCAAAAATGGTCATGATGATCTTTCCCAGGGGATCTCCGTCCTCTACCTCAAGTCGCATACTACGGGAATAATCACGGGCCTTTTGCTCATCTTCGAGGATAGCGGGATCAAGCAGGGTATAGCGGACGATAGCCTCCTTAACTGATATGCGTTCCCAGGGCGGCTGCATGTCTATATCCTGCCCCTGATAAGTAAACCGGAGAGCACCGAAGATCTCCCGGCCCAGGAAGGTAAACATCTCCTCCGTAAAGGTCATCAGATCCTCATAAGTGGCATAGGCACAGTAAAATTCCATCATCGTGAATTCGGGATTGTTAAAAGCAGAGGTGCCTTCATTGCGAAAGTTACGGTTTATTTCAAAAACCCGCTCCATGCCGCCCGTAATCAGCCGTTTTAAATATAATTCCGGGGCAATGCGCAGGTAGAGGTCCATCCCCAGGGCATTATGATGGGTTTTAAAGGGCCTGGCTACAGCGCCACCGGCCTGGGGCTGCATCATGGGAGTCTCCACCTCCAGATACTCGTGGTCCTCCATGAACTTGCGCATCAGTTGGATGATGCGGCTGCGCCGGTAGAACAGCTCTGTTACCTTCGGGTTTGTTATCAGATCCAGATGACGTTGACGGTATCTCGTTTCTACGTCCGTCAGGCCATGCCATTTCTCGGGCAGGGGACGCACCGCCTTGGCTAAGAGCTTGAATTCGTCCACGTCAATGGTCAGCTCGCCCGTCCTGGTTTTGAATACTTTACCGGCTAAATAAATAATATCGCCCACATCCAGACGTTTAAAGATCAGGAAAGACTTCTCGCCGATTTTATCCTTCCGGAGAAAGGCCTGGATTTTGCCTTTCCGGTCCTGGATAATGACAAAGGCGCCTTTGCCGAAGTCACGGATCGCCATCAGACGGCCGGCTAAGGTAAACCGCTCAGCTATCTGCGCCAAGGCGTCCGTTTCGAGGGGGGAAAAGCGGTCGAGGAGGTCAGCTGAGTTATCATGGACGCGCACATCGTTGGGATATAGGTCCACCCCCTCGGTCTGAAGGGAAAGGATTTTTTCTTTGCGTTTCCGCAGCAACTCATTATCTTCCATACACATTTCCTTTATGGCCATAAGGTGCGAATAGCTATATTTATTTTCTTTTTAAGTCAAGGAAAGATTGTTGCCGACAGCAGAGGTACACGTAAGCTCTGGAATGGATTGCCTGATGTTTACTGGAAAAGAGAAATCTCGCTGATTTTAATTCTCAAAATCTCATAATTTTAATCATTGCGGATTAGACTTTATGCGGTGCTTTTGACATTGTCCTCCACCAAACCCGATTCAGTTATCTCTGCATCCGCGTTCGGGGCGCTCGTTCCCATATTAGCCTTCTGCTGCTTGGCCGCCATGCGTTTTGACGCCTTGTCTAATTGTTTCTGCTGTCTTGCCTTTTCTTTCGTCTGTTTGCCAAAGTTGTACATGGATCTTCCCATTTTCAGCTCCTGTTTTAGTCATCTTTACGCTCACGACTGGTGGAAGTCGCCGTCAGTATTTGGTCAGCTTGTACTTTACTCTTTGTTCATAGTCAAGGCATACTTCCCGAATCGCCGCTCTTGTCAAGTAAGGCACGTTATGATAACGGGAACATCAATGAGTTATAGTCAAAACTTACCCCGATAAACGGGATAAGTGCGTTAACGAAATCATATCCTGCAAAAATACGCAGAATATGATTTCTAACTTACTAATCACAAAGGACTAATAATAATTTCTAACTTTCTAATAACAAAGGCGTCTGCTAAAAGCGGAAGGCATTTCGCACTTGATTCGTAACGTTAAAGCACTGGATGAATGTATATTTGATTTACGCCTAATTTTTAAAGATATTCCGTTACCGGCAGTCATATGGATGAACTAATACCGACCAATAAAGAACTTTTTCTGGAAATGGTTGTTGATAAATTGGGCAGCAATCAGCTCAACTTTGCGGAAAAACAAGGCCTGATCAGGAAGTCCGCCCCCTCCCCTGCTCCCTTCCAGGCGGCCGGAGTTCTGCTCCCCCTTTTCTACAGCGCAGGAGAGTTTTTTTTCCGGCTCAGTAAACGTTCCCACGGGATTCCCCAGGCGGGCGATCTCAGCTGCCCGGGCGGCCTTCTGCATGACCGCTGGGACATGATTATCAGGGGGTTGGTCACCAGCGGGGTCATTCCGGTGCTGCGAAACAAAGCCGGCCAGTTATCCCGGCAGAGGGACGCGGAAACTTTTCAGACCCTGTCCCTGTTTCTCGCCAACGCCCTGCGCGAAGCCTGGGAAGAAATTCGCCTTAATCCTTTTTCGGTTCATTTTCTGGGGCCCCTGCCGGCCTATTCCCTGCAACTCTTTCAACGGATAATTTTCCCGATGGTCGGCCTGGTGCCAAATATTTCCCGCTTCCGTCCCAATTTTGAGGTGGAATCCCTTGTTGATATCCCCGTGGCTGCTTTTTCTGATCAGGAAAATTATGCCACCTTGATCCGTGAGGTTGATAGCGGGCTCGGCCGAAGAGAGACAGAACCGCTATTAATGCCCTGTTTGATTTATCACGATCAGACCGGGGCGGATCATGTCCTCTGGGGCGCGACTTTTTTTGTCATCATAAGTTTTCTGGAAATTGTTTTTAACTTCGAGCTCCCGGAGTGGCGAAACAAACGGTTAGTCAAAAAAACAATTGACGCCCGTTACTTATCTGGTAAAGGTAACCTGAGACCGTGAAAAAAACGCAGACGGCGGCTATAAGCTGCGAATCGCCTTTAAGCAATAGGCAAAGGGAATATGGATCTTTTTGACCAGCCAGATAATTTCGCCTCCTCCCGACCTCTCGCCGACCGGATGAGACCGCGCACCCTGCAGGAGTTTATCGGACAATCACACCTCCTGGACGAAGGATGCCTGCTGCGCGGTCTCATCGCCGAAGACCGCATTATTTCCATGATTTTCTGGGGACCGCCCGGATCCGGCAAGACGACGCTGGCGAGACTAATCGCCAGGGAGTCGCAGGCGCATTTCATGAGCTTTTCGGCAGTGCTTTCCGGCGTCAAGGAAATCCGCGGCGTTGTAGAAGAGGCTCAAAGCCAATTACGCTATCACCAAAGGCATACCATTCTTTTTGTTGATGAAATTCACCGCTTTAACAAAGCTCAACAGGACGCCTTTTTGCAGCATGTGGAAAGCGGCCTGATTACCCTGATCGGCGCGACGACGGAAAACCCTTCCTTTGAGGTCATTGCCCCTCTTTTGTCACGGGCGCGCGTCCTGCTGCTGAAGCCTTTTTCGGCTGAGGAGCTGGCGATTATTATTACCAGAGCAATAACTGACCAGGACCGGGGCCTCGGAATGCTGGATATAAAGATAGAAGAAGCGGCCCTGCAGCATATCGTCTGGTCCGCAGATGGTGACGCCCGCACAGCGCTGAACAGTCTGGAGGCCGCTGCCTCGATCGCCTCATCTCATGTTAACGGCCATCTTAAAGAAAATAATACCATTACGCTGTCCATTGTGGAAGAGGCCATCCAAAAAAAGGCCCTGCAATATGACAAGGCCGGTGAAGAACATTACAATCTGATCTCCGCTCTACATAAAAGCCTGCGCGGCAGCGATCCCGATGCCGCTCTCTACTGGATGACCCGTATGCTCGCAGCCGGTGAGCCGCCTCTATATGTCGCCCGCCGGATGGTAAGATTTGCCTCGGAAGATATCGGCAATGCCGATCCGCATGCCCTCCTCGTTGCCATGGCCGCTGTCCAGGCCTTTCAATTGCTCGGACCACCGGAGGGAGAGCTGGCCCTCGCCCAGGCGGCGGTTTACCTGGCTACGGCGCCAAAAAGCAACGCCCTTTACACAGCCTATGGCCGCATAAAGGAGACCATCCGTAAGACCGGTTACCTGCCGGTGCCGCTCCACATCAGGAATGCCCCCACGAAATTGATGCGCGAGCTGGATTACGGCCGCGGATACCAATACGCCCATAACTTCGACAATGCCTACGTCCCGCAAGAATATATGCCGGAAGGCATAAATGGCCAGCAATATTATATTCCATCCGACCGTGGCTATGAGAAAACAATTAAGGAAAGAATGCTCTACTGGGAAAAAATGCGCCACGCTAAAAAAGAAGGCCTGAAAAAGGAGGAGCCGGAAGGCCACAATGGCCCTCCGGCTCAGGGAGGAGTGAAGGACTGAACCTTCTGATCTCGGTATTCAACTATCGGCTAAGCATGCCCGTTCTACTTATCCGATAATTTCGTTTGATATGTTTACACAAAGTATGCCAAAGGAGACGCAGGGACGTGAATTTACTATTTGGGAACCACTAAAGTCTTCCCTATACGAACTCGTGCTTGCTCATGGACGCGGAAATGCTTTTATTACCGGTATGTTATTGATTTTAGCAGTTGCCGACACGATAAAATAAAATTTAGATGCTATTGTCATTCATTCCGTCAATGAAGACCATGAGGCTGCGTTCGCGATCTTGATTGTAGTCCCGTAAGGCAAAAATTGTCGCCCCGGGGACGGTTCAATTTGGATACAATCGGCATATCCGATACTTATGAGGTAAACATTATTATGACCATAAACGACAATAATGTCGAGAAACGGGATTGCATATTATAATGGCAAGTGGAAAAATTATCTGGCGGCACCATACCAGCCGCGCCCAACGCATTTTTGTTCCGCCGCTGGCGATCGGTATGGCCTGCGCCTTGTTCATTGTTTTGATCCTGACGATGGGTATTCTGGATCTCAGGAGAAGCGAAAAAGGTTTGGTCAGTTTTCTTGAGAACCAGGGTCTGGCGATTATTGAAGTAGTGCAGCGGCTGAGTCAGGAAAACCTTGACCTTATCGTACAAGCCGGTGATCAAGGGAGCGATGCTTCAACCTCCGCACCGCAGCGGGAAGAGGCCTTATACCCTAAAACCTGGCTGACCACGGAATTGTTGGAATTGGGTCGGGAAGTAGATAATATCTGGCAAGCCGATCACTTAGGCGATGTAGCTTTAAAGCAATTTGCCACCGAAAGAGGACTCTGGCTGGTAATCGTCATGAATAAACAGCAACAGGTGGTATTTCAAAATCGCTTCCTGCCGGCCGATTTTTTCCCCGCGGCGGACACGAATGCCAAACCGCAGCAAATCACCCTGGATCTGCTCACCCAGTTGGCACAGATGAAGAAGATCGGCGGCTACATCGCCCTGAAGCAGAAAAATGGCAGCGGCATTATTATCATCGCTTTGGACAAGGAAGGTTTAATCTACCGGGGCTTAAAGGTTTCCGTACAAAAGGCTATTGAAAAATTGGGCGAAGGTCAAAAAAAAGGTGAAGATCGAAAACAGGGCTTAATCTATATGACGATTACGAACAAAAAGGGCATGTTACTCGGGAAATCAGGTCGCCAGCCGGAAAAGTGGCGCCCCAACGACATGCATATCTATGAACTTTTGGCCGGCGCTATTAAAATGGAAAGTCGCCAAGTCTTGTATCTGAAGAAAAACATTCTCGACATGGCCGCGCCGCTTTACATCAATGGCAAGGTGGCCGGTATCGTCAGAATTGGTCTCGACAAGGAAAGCACGGACAGCATTCTGAAAGAAAATACCCGCAATCTGATTTTCTTCATGATTATCGTGGTTTTTATCACCATCTTCTCCATGTGGTTTTTATATCACAACCAGAACAGGCATCTGGCCGGCATTGTAGAGATCGAAAGAAGGCTCGAAAAGGCGGAGAGATTATCGGCGCTGGGTCAGCTCGCCGCCGGCGTAGCGCATGAAATCCGCAATCCCTTGAATGCCATCAGCATGGCCAGTCAAAGGTTGAAGAGGGACTTTACGCCCGCCGATGAAGAAAAGGGGCGTGAATTTCAGTTGCTTTCCGGAGTTATCCGCGATGAAATCAGGCGTCTGAACGGCATAATTGAGGAGTTTCTTTCTTTCTCCAAGACCCGCCGGCTGGAACTGCGTAATTATCCAGTTACGGAAGTTCTGCAAAAAATCATTAATCTTATCCGCGAAGAAGCCGGTTCAAAAGGCATTACAATCAAGACCGAGGGATTTGAGCCACCGGTAATTTTTCCCATGGATATGGACAAGCTTCAGCAAGCCCTGCTGAATTTTTTCAAGAATGCCATGGAATCTATCACGGGCGCAGGTGAAATAACCATCGCCGTGAAAAGAATGGACAAGGGCCATGTCGTCATCAGTATCGCGGACACTGGCTGCGGCATTAGTCCGGAAGAAATGGAACAAATATTTAATCCGGAGTACACCACCAAGGAAAAAGGATTAGGGCTGGGTCTCGCCCTGGCTCATGAAATCATTCGGGGACACGGAGGGGAAATCCGGATTTTCAGCACTCCGCAGGTAGGGACGACGTTTGAGATAATGCTGCCGACAGCAAAGGCGACGGAGGCATCAAACAACCGGGCAGTTAGGGGTTAGGGGGGTTTCTGATGAAGAAATTGCATATCCTGGTTATTGAGGACGGTCAATCACAGCGGGAAATGCTGAGGGATTTTCTCTTAAAAGAGGGTCACACTGTGGCCGGCGCGGAAAATGGGGAAGTTGGGATCAGGACGGTTCAAAACGGACATTTCGACCTCATCCTGCTGGACTACAAGATGCCGGGTATGGATGGAATGGAGGTATTGCGGCAAATAAAAGCAATCAATCCGCAAATTGATATCGTCATCATCACGGCCTATGGTACTATCGAAACCGCGGTAGAAGCCCTGAAGGCCGGGGCGATTGATTACATTACCAAACCGATTGAACTTGATGAACTGCTGCTCCTTGTTGACCGGGTCGCCGAGCGGCGCCTTCTGATCCGGGAAAACGAAATCATGCGGCAGCAATTAAAAGAAACGGGCGTTACAACAGATGAAATTATTTATCGCGGCGATAAGATGAGAGAGATGATCAACATGGCCGGCAGGATCGCCCCGAGCCACGCCACCGTTCTCCTTCAAGGTGAAAGCGGGACGGGGAAGGAACTGATGGCCAGATTGATTCACCAATTGAGCCCCCGGTTGGACAAACCGTTTATCGTAGTTAATTGCGGCGCCCTTTCCGAGACACTGTTAGAGAGTGAGCTTTTTGGGCATGTAAAAGGTGCCTTCACTGGCGCGGCGGTGCGGCGTAAAGGCCGATTTGAGATGGCCGAGGAGGGGACGCTTTTTCTGGATGAAATCGGTGATATTTCTTTGTCTGTACAAGTAAAATTACTCCGGTTTTTACAGGAACGCGAGTTCCAACCTCTGGGCGGCAATCAAACCATTCATGCCGATGTGCGGATTATCAGTGCGACGAACCAGAATCTGGAAGCACGGGTCAAAGAAGGCGCCTTCCGCGAAGACCTTTTCTATCGCCTCAACGTGGTGGTAATGTCCCTGCCCCCGCTCCGCGAGAGGAAGGAGGACATTCCTGCCCTGATAGATCATTTCCTGAAAAAATATTCCCTGGCCAACGGCAAGGAGATGATTGGTCTAACAAGCGAAGCTCAGGATATGCTCTTGAAATATGACTATCCGGGCACTGTGCGGGAACTGGGAAATGTTATGGAAAGAGCGGTGGTCATTGCGCGTGAGGACCTGATCTCTTTGGAAGATCTCCCCTTTCGTGATACGGATGATCACGGCCGATCCGGTTTCAAGTCTGATGCCGGCATTCTCAGGCAGTCTATCGAAGCCCTGGAGCGCCAACTGATCATAACGGCCATGGAAAAGGCCGGCGATCACCAGACCAGGGCCGCCGAGGCCCTTGGTATCAGCGAACGGATGCTGCGTTACAAACTGAAAAAATACGGCCTGAAAGAATGAACGATGATCAATTGAAAATGCGAAAAGCGTTTTTTTATTAAAAAATTAGTTGAAAATACAGTTGGATGAGTTTATATACAAGTTGCACTATCAATCGTACAGAGATTGGTGTACGGCGAAAGGAGAAAAATATCAAAAGCGATTAAAAAACGATGAAGTACAGGTAAATAATGATGAGACAGTAATGACAGGACAGCAATTAGCTGATTAACAGTGACAGGAGGATTGAGATGGGTTCGACAGAAAAAATTGCATTGAAAGGGAGTTATCCGGTACCGGAAGGCCTGCGTAAAAGCGCTTATATTGGAGGCAGGGAGGCCTATGACAAGCTTTACCGCCGTTCCATGGAAGACCCGGAAGGATTTTGGGGCGATGTGGCGCGGCAAGAGATTAGTTGGTTCAAGGAATGGGATAAGGTTGAAGAGTCTAATTTCGATGTCCGCAAGGGACCGATATCTGTCAAGTATTTCATCGGTGCCAAGTTGAATGTATCATACAACTGCATTGACAGACACCTGAAGGACAGGGGAGACAAGGTCGCGATCCTGTGGGAAGGCAATGATCCCTCTGAGTCCCTGGCCCTTACTTATAAGGAACTCCATCGAGAGGTTTGCAAGTTTGCCAATGTTCTGAAAAAACTGGGCATCAAGAAGGGAGATCGGGTCTGCTTTTATCTCCCCATGATCACCGAACTGGCCATCGGGATGCTGGCCTGTACGAGGATTGGCGCCGTTCATAGCATTGTTTTCGGCGGATTCAGCGCCGATGCCCTTCAGGGACGTATCCAGGACTCGGGTGTCAAGCTGCTGGTTACCTGTGACGGTACCTTTCGCGGCGCCAAGGCCATCTCCCAGAAAGTAAATGCCGATGAAGCTTTAAAGGAATGTCCTTCCGTGGAAAAAATGATCGTCGTCAAACGTGTCGGCGACCAGGTAAAATGCGACATGCAGCCCGGGCGGGATCTCTGGTGGCACGATGAAATGGCCAAGGCGGATGACAAGTGTGAACCGGAGTGGATGGACGCCGAGGATCCCTTGTTCATTCTTTACACCTCCGGCTCCACGGGAAAGCCGAAGGGCGTGATGCACACCACCGGTGGCTATTTACTCTATGCTGCCTATACCCACAAGATGATTTTTGATTACCACGAAAAAGACATTTACTGGTGCACCGCCGACATCGGCTGGGTTACCGGCCACAGTTATATCGTCTATGGACCGCTGGCCAATGGGGCCACCACTATCATTTTTGAAGGTGTTCCGAGCTATCCCACCTACAGCCGTTTCTGGCAGGTCGTAGAAAAATACAAGGTAACCATATTCTATACGGCGCCCACAGCCATCAGAGCTATTGCCCGGGAGGGTGATGAGTGGGTCAACAAGGCTGATATATCATCGCTGCGCATCCTGGGTTCGGTGGGTGAACCGCTCAACCCCGAGGCCTGGAACTGGTATTACAACGTTATCGGGAAGGCAAAGTGCCCCATCATGGATACCTGGTGGCAGACCGAGACCGGCGGCATCCTTATTACGCCCCTGCCCGGCGCCATTGACACCAAACCCGGCATGGCCTCCCTGCCCTTCATGGGCGTCTTGCCGGCGCTGCTCGATGATGATGGCAAGGTGATTACAGAAGCATGGAAAAGCGGCTCCCTGTGCATAAAAAAACCCTGGCCCGGCATCATGAGAGGTGTTTACGGCGACGCAAAAAGATTTCAGGAAACCTACTTTGAGCAGTTTCCCGGTTATTACGTGGCGGGCGATGGCAGCCACCGGGATGAAGACGGGTATTATCAGATAACGGGCCGCAACGACGACGTAATCAATGTTTCCGGTCACCGGATGGGAACTGCGGAGGTAGAAAGCGCCCTCGTTGCCCACCCGAAGGTCGCTGAAGCAGCTGTGGTCGGTTACCCCCATGATCTTAAGGGGCAGTCCATATACGCCTTTGTTACCTTAAATAGCGGTGTGGAAAAATCGGAGGCGCTGAAGAAGGAATTAACAGCCCATGTCCGCACCTTGATCGGACCCATCGCTACGCCGGAGAAGATCCAATGGGCGGACGGCCTGCCAAAAACGAGAAGCGGCAAGATCATGCGAAGGATTCTCAAGAAGGTCGCCGCCAATGTCGTAGACGAACTCGGAGACACCAGCACCCTCGCTGATCCGTCGGTTGTTGATGATATTGTGAAAAACAGACTGTAAAAACCATATCCGTTCCCGAATGCCGTTATCGGAGATAGAAGCACTCGGTAATGACAAAGAGTGACATTATAAGGTAGGGGCACGTTGCAACGTGCCCCTACCTTCCGACTCCTCATTATCTACAATTATTATTTCTGTTTTTGCTTGTAGGGAGAACAGAGTGCTCAGTGCTGAGTGCTGAGTCCGCATCACTCAGTCCTCAGCACTCAATCCAATTTGCTACCCATGTCCAAGAGCAGACCTTCGGAAAGGAGATAAAACATGTTTGAATCCGCCGAAATAGGGAATAAAATCAGTAAAGTTGCCTATGCCCAGGCTGTCCCGGAATTGAGGGAGGCCCTCCTCCAGACACAGTTCGATTTGGGCCGATCCGGTAAATTCCAGGTAATCATCTTGATCGGTGGGGTTGACGGCGCCGGTAAAAGCGAGACCGTAAAGATACTTAGCGAGTGGATGGACCCACGCTTCATTGAAACGAACGCCATGGGGCTTCCTACCGAAGAGGAGATCGCACACCCGCCGATGTGGAGATTCTGGCGCGCCCTGCCTCCCAAAGGCAAGATCGGGATATTCTTTGGTTCCTGGTACACGGCGCCCATTGTCAGCAGGGTTCATGGTGAGATAACGGGCCCGGCTCTCGATCAGGCAATGGACCGCGTCATACGCTTCGAGAAGATGCTTGTTGATGAGGGCGCCCTGATCCTGAAGTTCTGGTTGCACCTGTCGAAGGACACGCAAAAGAAACGTCTCGAAAGCTTTGAGAAGAACCCCGAGACGCGCTGGCGGGCAACGGAAATAGAATGGGCGCATTTCAAGCTCTACGACAAGTTCCGCAAGGTCTCCGAGCACGCCTTGCACCATACCAGCACGGAGGAGGCGCCCTGGATCATCGTCGAGGGCACTAATCCCCGTTACCGCTATTTCACGATCGGTCAAACGATACTTAACGCCCTCCGCCAGCGACTCGACGCGACGGCGCCTCGGGAAGCCCCCAAACAAGCGCCGGCGCTACCGCCGATAGCTGATGGTTTCCAGTTTAAATCCCTTGATTTCTCCCAGAAGATGACGAAAGAAGAGTACGAGGGGAAAATAGAGAAATACCAGAGAAAACTCAATTTGCTCGCCCGCAGTCCCAAGTTCAGTAAGACACCGGCTATTCTTGTCTTTGAGGGCTCAGACGCTGCCGGCAAGGGCGGCGGTATCAGGCGCATCACCGGCGCGCTCGACCCGAGGATATATAGAGTAACCCCGGTTGCCGCGCCGACTCAGGAGGAGAGGGCCCACCCCTACCTCTGGCGATTCTGGAAGCATATGCCGAGGAACGGCCAATTCACCATCTTCGACCGCTCCTGGTACGGTCGAGTGCTTGTGGAAAGGGTTGAAGGCTTTTGCTCGGAGGCAGACTGGAAGCGCGCCTATGGGGAAATCAACGACTTCGAGCATCAGCTCGCCCAGAGCGGTGGTTTGATCATCAAGTTCTGGCTCAGTATTACCAAAGATGAGCAGCTCCGGAGGTTTAAGGAGCGGGAAGTTACGGGATTCAAGCAATTCAAGATTACCGAGGAGGACTGGCGCAACCGCAAGAGATGGAATAAGTATGAACTCGCGGTAGCTGAAATGATTGATCGCACGAGTACGGACATCGCTCCCTGGACAGTAGTGGAAGCCAACAACAAGTATTTCGCGCGGGTCAAGATTCTCAAGGAAATCTGCCGGCGCCTGGAAGCGGCAATTTAATCGAGGTATCATAATCATGGCACAGGCAAAACCGTCCCCCGCAGTGGCGCGACCAGTTTCGATCAGTCTCGATGATCCGTCCCTCTATATCAATCGCGAATTATCGTGGCTCGATTTCAATCGCCGCGTCCTTGAAGAGGCGCAGGATCCTCTCACCCCGCCCCTGGAGAAACTAAAATTTGCCTCGATTTTCAGCTCTAACCTGGACGAATACTTTATGGTTCGTGTCGGCGGGATCTTCCGCATTATTGAGGCCGATCTCGATCACATTGATGCCAGCGGCCGGACGCCCCGACAGGAGCTCGATGAAATCGCGGAAAAAGCGCGCGCGCTCGTGACGGAACAGTACGGGTGCATCATGGAGGAGGTCCTGCCGCAACTGGAGAAAGCAGGGATATTCATCCGTCAAATCGAAAAACTTGATCGCAAAGAGATCAAGCGACTCGATGAGTACTTTGAGGGGCAGATATTCCCCATTCTGACGCCGCTGGCGGTAGATGCCGGTCACCCCTTCCCTTTTCTCGGTAACCTGCGCCTTAATCTGATGGTTGTCTTCAAAGAGGCAAGCGGGATAAAGGTTCCCCAGGCCTATGCCTTCGTCGAGGTGCCTTCCGTACTGCCCAGGCTTATTCCCGTGAACGTAGAAGGCAGGGGGTACCAGTTTATTCTCCTCGAGGCGCTTGTCCGCCGGCACATCCAGCTATTGTTTCCCGGCATGGATATCAAAAATGTCATCGCCTTCCGCGTCACGCGTTGTCACGACTACGATCTCCAGGAAAATGAAGTGATGGATCTCGTCAAGTCGGTCGAGGCGGAACTGAAAGATCGCGACAACCAGGTCGCCGTCCGGCTTGAGATTGAACCCGGGGCGCCGAAGAAGATCGTTAACCTGCTCTCGCAGAAGCTCCACATTGAGGAGCGCTTTGTCTATGAAATTAAAGGGCCGATAAATATTTGCGATTTTCTGGCCCTCTATGAGCTTCCCGGCGACGCCACCCTCAAGGACCTCCCCTTCAACCCGCGCATCCCGCAACGGTTCGCTGTGGATAAGGATATCTTTACGACCATTCGCGAGGGTGATGTGCTCCTGCACCATCCCTACGACTCCTTCGCCGCAGTCATGGATTTCCTCAACACGGCGGCCGATGATCCCGACGTGCTGGCGATAAAACAGACGCTTTATCGAACGGGCAAGGATTCTCCGGTCATTGCGGCGCTGAGACGGGCAGCCGAGAACGGCAAACAAGTGACGGCGGTCGTCGAGCTGAAGGCCCGTTTTGATGAAGAGCATAACATAGACTGGGCGCGGCTGATGGAAGAATCCGGCATCAACGCAGTTTACGGATTTGTCCGCTGGAAGACGCACTGCAAGGCGACTCTTGTCGTCCGGCGGGAAGGCAGACAACTGCGCCGTTATGTCCATGTCTCCAGCGGCAATTACAACACCATTACCGCCAAGTTGTACACCGACATCGGTCTGATGACCTGCGATCCTGATTTCGGCAATGACGTCTCCGCGCTCTTCAACGTGCTCACCGGCTTTAACTCCTGGACCGGCGGCGACATGTTTACGCCGGCCACAGTCGCTTCCATGTTCCGCAAATTCATGGTCTCGCCCGTGACAACCCAGGAGACGATTCATCGCCTCATTGATCGGGAAATCAAGAAGTCCACCCCCAAGACTCCGGGCCGGATCATCGCCAAGATGAATGCCCTCGTTGACGCGCCGACGGTCCGCAAACTCTATGAGGCGTCACGGGCCGGCGTCCGTATTGACCTCATCGTCCGCGGCATTTGCTGCCTGCGGGCGGGCGTACCCGGAGTCAGCGAAAATATCCGTGTCATCAGCATCCTCGACCGGTTCCTGGAACACTCGCGGGTTTACTACTTTCATAACAGTGGGAATCCCGAGATCTATTCCGGCAGCGCAGATTGGATGCCGCGGAATTTCAAAAAACGGGCGGAAATTCTCTATCCGATAAATAATACCGAGCTCAAGACCCAGATTATGGACGAGATCATGATGACCTACCTGAAGGACAATGTGAAGGCTCGTCTCATGCAGCCAGATGGATCGTACCTCCGGATCAAGCCGAAGGATGGGGAAAGGCCGATCCGGAGCCAAAGCGCGCTCATCGAGATTGCCCGGAAAGGGGGCGTGAAATCTCCGCCGTACGAAGAACTGGTCCGGAAGATCGGCAAGAAGAGTTTGAAGCGATAAGGGGTATAGAGAGTGAGCAAGGGCAACGGGGATCGGACAATGTCCTATGTCAGCAAAACCGCGCAGACTTATGATCCAGATCCGACACACAATCAGCAGGTTACGATAATCGCGCTGGCCATTTTCGACGAACTCCGTGTTCTTCATGGCTACGGTGCAGGCGAACGACGCCTGCTGGAAATCGCCGGTCGGCTGCACGACATCGGCTGGTCCCGGGATCGGTCAGGAAAACACCACAAGCACAGTTGCGACCTGATTCAAGAACTCGACATCCCCGGGCTCGATGAGCAGGATCGGCTTACCTGTGCGCTCGTTGCCCGTTATCACCGGAAGGCTCTTCCCGATGCAGCGCGGCACCGACGCTTCGCCTCCCTGGATGGCCGTCACCGTGCGCTTGTCGAGTGGCTCGCAGGGATGCTGCGCGTCGCCGACGGTCTGGACTGCACGCACGCCGGTCTTATTAAAAGGTTAACCGGAAAATTAAGCGGCGATTCGTTCCATATCCATCTTGAGGTTAAGGGCGACTGCCGGCGGGAGATGGAGAGAGCCTTTCAAAAGCAGGATCTGTTAGTGAAAAAAGCGCAAAGAAAGATTGCCTACCGATGCTGATAGCCTTCCTGTCCGATGTGCACGCCAACATGCCCGCCTTGGAGGCCGCGGTTGCCGACGCGACGGCGCGCGGGGCCGAACGGTTCATCTGCGCCGGCGATATGACCGGCTATGGACCCTTCCCGGATGAGGTCTGTCTCTTCCTTCAGAATCGGCCGATCCCGGCGCTAATCGGCAATTACGACCGGAAAGTGCTCATCGTAGCCGAGCAGGGATTGTCAGCGGCGCAAGGCATGAAATCCAAAAAGCGCAAGATCCTCCTCTGGACTCTGGAAAACTTAAGCCATCAGTCCCGGCTTTACCTGTCCGGTCTGCCCGATCAGCTTGATATGCAACTCTTCAGCGGACACATGCTCATGGTCGTCCACGGCAGCCCCATTTCCATGGACGACGTGATCTATCCGAGCATTACCAGGCCGGGGCTGACGGCGAAGTTGGGCGATCTGAGGCCGGACATTCTCGTTTGCGGACATACGCATATCCCCTTTGTGAGGCGGATTGATGGCATTCTCGTCGTGAACTGCGGTTCGGCAGGTCAGCCGATAGACGGCGACCCGCGCCCTTCCTATGTCCTGGTCAACACGGAACAGGGCGCACCGCCGAGTGGACGCGTTATCAGATTTGATTACGACCATAAGCGGACGATTGCCGCGCTGGAGAAGACATATCTGCCAAAAGGACTGCAGAAGGATCTTACGGAAGGCAGCAAAAGGAGATTTTTATCATGAGCAGTGGCAAGCAACCTGTCGAGATAGAGCTGAAGCTCACCCTCCCTGGTCCCGAGGCCGAGGCGGCGGTCGTGGAGTACCTGCTTGCCCAGGACTATAAGGTCAAGAAACTCAAAGCAGTGAGGAATACCGATATTTATTTAGACACGTTCGATTGGTTGCTTTTGAAAAAAATGCTCTCCCTCCGCTACCGCATCTCCGACGGCGAGGCCATGTATACGGTCAAGAGCATGGGTGAAATCGAAGCCGGCATAGCCCGGCGTTTGGAAACCGAGGTCACGCTTGACGAACCGAACGACGTACCGGCCGATATTCAGGTGCGAGAGATCAGGGATGTTGTGGATGAGATAATTTCCCCGCGCAAACTCCTCGAGCATATCCAGGTTCGCAACGATCGCCGGCGTTATCGGCTCCTCTCGCCGGACGGCACAAAAATGGAGTTGGCCTTCGATGCGGCGATTTTCTCGCTGCGTGGACTTCACCGGCCACGACGCACGCGAATACTTTACGAGCTGGAAGCAGAACTCTTGGACGGTCAGGCAACGGCAGTAACTGCTCTTGCCTCGCTACTGGCTCACAACTTCGCCTATCCGCCTTCGACCGTATCGAAGCTCGAGGCGGCGATCAAGCGCTTCAATATTATACCGCCCGCTAAGAAGCTGCCGGAGAGATACGCGGTGCGACCCGATGACCGTCTTGACCTCGCCGTGCTGAAGATTCTTGCCTCTCAGTTGGAACGGTTTCTGGAACATCTTCCGGGCCTGCAGCGCGACATTGATACGGAGTTCGTGCACCAGGCACGGGTCTCCACGCGGCGGATGCGCTCCGCCCTGCGGCTGTTCCGCGAGGCAGTTCCCGAAAGTACCGGCGCCTTCCTGGCCGGCGAGTTACAGTGGCTCGGCGGCATGTTGGGAGCCGTCCGCGACCTCGATGTCTTCCTCCTGAATCTGCCCCGGTTTCAAGAACAGATTGAACGTTTTCCGGACAAGAGGAAAAAAGTTTTTGAGCAATGGATCCAGGAGCGACGTCTCACTCCGCTTTCATCACTCATTCAGGCCCTAGCCTCGACGCGGTACGCAAATTTTGAGCGACGCTGCCGCCGTTTTCTGGAAAGCCCGCTCGCCATTCGTCCCCGGGCGCCGCTCGCCATGAAGCTTGTTCGTGACATAGCGCCGGCGATCATCAACGATAAATTTGAGGCGGTCATCGCACAAGGGCATAAAGTGATCGCCAATCCGCAGCAAAAAGAGTTCCACCGCCTCCGGATACAGATGAAAAAACTGCGCTATGCCTGCGAGTTCATGGCGCCCGCCTACGATGGCGTCCTCGAACCTTTTATCGAACGCACTATCGCTATCCAGGACTGTCTCGGAGAGATTCAGGACGCCGTTTTCACGCAGGAATTCATTGAAAACGTATTTACAGAATGGAAGCGCAAACTCGTCGGTCCCGAGCTGGTATTCATTCTGGGCGAACTATACCAGTTACAGAGGACAATTGCCGATGAGCGCCAGGGGAAATTTGGGAAGATTTGGGAGCGCTTTGCCTCCGCAGAATCCATAGGACAGATGAAGGATATACTGAACTTGCCGCTGTTATCAATTTCTCCTTGACGTAAAGGCTCCGTTTTCATATAGTCCCGTCAGAAAAATAAGAGGGGGAGACAATGATCAATAAGGCAATCCTGGTAGGCAGACTTGGTAAAGATCCGGAAATCAGATACACGCCGGACGGCACGATGGTGACCAGTTTTAGCGTGGCTACGGATGAAGTCTGGAAGGATAAGAACGGTGAAAAGGTACAGAAAACGGAGTGGCACCGGATTGTAACCTATCGAAAGCTGGCGGAGATTTGCGGGAAATATCTTGTCAAAGGGAAACTCGTCTTCATCGAAGGAAAAATCCAGACCCGTTCCTGGGATGACAAGGAGGGAAAAAAACACTACACGACGGAGATTATCGCCTATAATATGCAGATGTTGGATTCCAGGGGAGCGGGAACGGCAAAGGGTGATGAAACTCCGGCCTACGATGCAGCTCCGCAATTTCCAGACGGTGAGACGATGCCTGATGACGTTCCTTTTTAAACAACAAAGGAATGAGCCTCGTAGCTGGCAGAGATGAGGACTGAATCTCCTTTTACGAGACCGTCGTTTACAGCTTGGGATCAATCTTTTTGTTATCCGGAGTTACGTTGATTTCATCCCCTTCCCGGACTGATTTCTTGAAATTTTTTATGCCTTTGCCAATGGCGCCGCCGATCTCTGGAAGCTTGCCGGCCCCAAAAATAATCAATACAATAACCATGATCACCAATAATTCAGGCATCCCTATACCAAACATACGTAATACCTCGCTTCTCTAAGTTTTTTTACCTCAACCAAATATGACTTGCTAAGGAAGGCGCAAATGCACCACCTCCCCTGATTTACCCAATGTTTTCAGAATGTTTTTCTGAAACTGAACGCTGACGCCGCCGGCATTCCCAATATCAATTTTATACTGCGATGCCGAACGTTCCATCCTTTCCCCCGGTTGCATAATCAGCTCATATGCTTCTTTCTGGTCTTCCGTAACCCGCAGCCAAGTCTTTTCCCGGGCGATGATAATCAGCAGCGGCGGTTTCACGATGGGCGCCTGAGTCGGCAGGGCTTTGGCTGACTCGCCTGTTACTGTCGTCGGCGCGGAAATGCCAGCAGCCGGCAGTGCTTCTGTCTCCTGGTGCTTATTCTCCACTCCACTTCCTGCATCGCCAGGACCGCCCTTGGTCGGATCAACTTTATTAATATCAGCCACAGGCTTGTCATTTGACTTCACAGGCAAAAAAGCATCTATCGCCACGTCAGTTGCCTGAAAATTAAAATAACTATAAATAAAGAACACCAGCACGCATAAAACCAGGACAAGGGCAGCATTGACAATGATTCTCCTGGAAAAATAACTACGCCTCTCTGAAACTTCCCCAGTCTCTTCTTCAACGGCCGGGGCAGATATAGCTAAATTTTTTTCGTAGCCGCTGGCAATCAGCCCTTCGTCCTCGCCCAGCAGCCTGGCATAGGCTTTGAGGTAGGATCTGGTATAAACCGGCGGCGGCAGGCGATGAAATTCACCATTTTCCAACGCTTCCAGATTTTTCACGCTTATTTTTGTCGCCTGGCAAATATCAGCAAGGGTAAGGCCCCGGGCCTCCCGGAGAGACTTGATATCCAGAGCCTCGCCCCCCTTGGTAATAATGGAATTCTCCTGAAGAGATTTCGCCATCATCGCTTAAAACCAACCTTGTGGAATTTTGCCTTTTCTAACACTTATTAAACGGGCAAGCAACAAAAACATGACAACTTCCAGGCAATCACTATTTATTGCTCTTCCCATTTCAAGTGGGTAAATTAATGGATGTCATCCCCTAATGCTCGTGCTATAGAATGTCATCCCCGAATGCTCTTATCGGGGATGACAAAAAATAGAAGCATTCGGGCATGACAAAACGTTTTGCAATTACCTCTAAGGACAATTCTTTTCTGGAGACAACCTTATGACGTCTGAATATCTTAAATTTGCCGAAACCATAGCCCGAGAGGCTGGAGAACTGCTCAAAGAGGAGCTGCCCAAAGAACATCGAATCGCCTTCAAGGGAGAGATCAACATTGTTACCGAAACCGATCAGATGTCTGAGGAATTGCTCGTGCGCAGGATACGGCAAAGCTTTCCCCGGCACGACATCATGACGGAAGAATCGGCGGGATTTCAATGTGGTTCTACTTATCGCTGGATCATAGACCCCCTGGACGGCACCACCAACTACGCCCACGGCTATCCGGTTTTCTGCGTCTCCGTAGCTTTGGAGATAGCAGCGGAAATTCGTTGCGGCGCCATCTACAACCCCATGACCGACGAAATGTTCATCGCTGAAAAGCACGAAGGCGCTTTTTTAAACGGCAGGCCTCTTTGCGTATCAAAAACGCAGGAACTCTCCCGGAGCCTCCTAGCGACGGGATTTCCTTACGACATCAGAGAAAGCAAAGATAACAATATCAATTACTTTATCGGAATGGCCCTCCAGGCCCAGGCGATACGCCGCGCCGGATCGGCGGCCCTTGACCTTGCCTATGTAGCGGCAGGCCGGTTTGACGGCTTCTGGGAATTGAAACTCATGCCCTGGGATACCGCTGCCGGCTGGCTGATGATCACAGAAGCGGGAGGCGGAGTGAGCGATCTGCACGGGCATGGTTATGACCTCACCTCTCCCAATATTGTGGCCACAAACGGCAAGATACATGACAAACTGGTTGCTGCTTTATGCTCCTGCGCCAATATCCAGGTATAGATTTTAGATGCCCCCCCCATCCCCCCTTTACTAAAGGGGGGTAAAGGAGGGGATTCATACTTCGTTGAGCCCGCTCCGGGCATGGGGGTTAATGGAAAACAATTCATGGCACGAACTTCTCAAATGAACTGGCAGGTATACATCGTTATATGTTCAGACAACACACTTTACACCGGCGTCACAACGGATGTTGAAAGACGCTTGAGGCAACACCAATCCGGACGGGGGGCCAAGTATTTTCGGGGTCGTCAGCCTGTAAAGCTGATTTATTTAGAAAGCGGACACAACCGGAGTACCGCAATCCGGAAAGAAGCCGGCATCAAAAAGATGGAGCGTAGTAAGAAATGCCTGCTGATTGCTTCAGACACTAATGAGATTAAAGCATCAGACCCAGCGTCCTGTCGGCAAGACAGATTGCCTTGACGCGCGGGAAAAGAAGGTGCTATACTGCCTTCATGAAACAATTCAGATGGCTAATATTCATATCTATTATCCTCTTGCTGACGTGTTCATGCGTACCGAAGGAAACTGTCCTGCCTCCCACTGTCCCCACAACTCCGCCACTCCGGCAGGCGAAGGTCGCCTTGGTGCTGGGCGCCGGCGCCGCGCGAGGCTTTGCGCACATCGGTGTCATCAAAGTTATGGAAGCCAACAGAGTACCGATACATATGATCATCGGCACCAGTGCCGGCAGTTTCGTCGGCGGTCTGCATGCATACGGATTGAATGGCTTTCAGCTACAGAAAATGGCACTGTCCGTTGAGAAAGGCGATATAATCGACTACACTATCCCTGATAACGGGTTCATCAAGGGTGATAAACTTGAAGAATATTTAAACAACATATTTAAGAACACCCCGATCGAAAAATTCAGGATACCCTTTTATGCCGTCGCAACAAGCCTGCCGAATGGCCAGGAGGTAGTATTCGGGCAGGGCAATGCCGGTAAGGCTGTCCGGGCGAGCTGCTCCATCCCCGGCATATTCAGACCGGCAAAAATTGCCGACAAAATGTACGTTGACGGCGGTGTCGTAAGTCCCGTTGCGGTTGATGTCGCCCGCAGGTTCGGGGCCGATGTGGTCATTGCCGTTGATATTTCTGCTGATCTCGATAAAAAACAGCCCGAAGGCACCATTGATACCATCTTGCAGTCCATCAATATCATGTATTCCCGCCTCGCTGCCACGCAGCTTATCAGGGCCGATGTGGTCATAAAACCCCAAGCCGGTCATATCGGTTCGACCGATCTGCAAAAGAGGCATGAGGCCATCATGGAAGGTGAGAAAGCCGCCCAGGAAGTGTTGCCCGCCATCCAGAGCTTGATCGCCAGACTAAGACAGGAAGGCCGGCTGGAATAATATTTCCGCGCCTGCCTCGCACGGCACGCATAGATATCCTTGAGTCGCCTCTTAAAACATCCGCAGTTGTTCAATGATCGGTTTTGCGGCGTTAGCCTTTTTCATCCGGACCGCGCCGATGAGATTGGGGCCGGACTGTTCCACAAGCACGCCTCCATACAGAGGATCGTCAGCGGTCAGGGAGCGCCGGTCGGTTGTCCCGGTCACGTTCATCCCCTGCCCTTCTGCCTGCAGATAGGAACGGTAGGCATCAAAGGCCTTGCGGGCCGCATCCTTCGAGTTCTCCAACACCACAAAGGCCTGCAACCGTTCGCCTCCCAGCATCACGTCGGCGATCATCCCCCGGCGGAAAAAGGCATACCCCAGGAGACTTTGCGCGAGATACCGTTCGCTTTTCGCCACCATACCCGGTATCCCCGCCATTACATCCAGCTCTCGGGGACGGCCGGCGGGGGGTGGGAGATTACGTGAGACGGCAAGTCCGCAGGCAACAAACAGATCCTGCTCCAAACTCATCGCCCCCGTGACCTGAATCCTCACAAAATACCTGTCCTGGTAGAACATCAATTGAGACGCGGAGACAAACCCTTCGGCGCCAATCATGGCTGCCGCCGCATCCGGCTTGCGGTAGTTGGAGTAAATCCCGAAGGCGTCAAGCACAGAACCCATCCGGTAAACATCTACCACGACCCACACCTCGGGGTTCTTTTTATTCAGATAGGTGGCCGTGGCGAGCCTGTCGAAACCATAGGGAAGATAGAGCTCCCCCTCGCCGTTGATGTGATCGAAAAGATTTTCACTATTGTAAAGGGTGACCGCATCCTTCATTACCCAGTCGGGAGCAAACCCCGGTGTGGGGAGGATTTGCTTCAGGGAATCCTCGGCAGCAAAGACAGCAACTGGCGCATTAAGAGTGAGCGCAAGGCAGCACAGGAGCGCGGCAGCGATTACAGCCGATCGCCACAGGGATGGCATTCTTTTTTGAAGATGATGACCGGGCATGGTTTCCTCAGGCCAGCAATTTTCTGGCCAGCCTCATTTTTGCGGGAATATCAAGCCCGTTGACGCATCTTGCCTCGCAGTCCGAACAGTCCAGACAGGCGGCGGCGGATTGGGACGAAGGGATCTCCTGGTAAGTGGATCTGGCTAGCGCGGGGCTGCGGTAGGCCTCGGCATACATCAGGCAGCGGTTGATGGTGCTGATGGCCGCGCCCTGGGGACAGGTTGGCTCGCATTGACCGCAGAGGTGGCAGTAATATGGCGCTACGGCTGCGCCATAGCGTTTCAGGATGAGCTCATCGAGGTAGCCGAAGCGCATCCCCATGACGGCAATGTCTTCCCGGAGCTGGGCGACATCCCTCATTCCGGGAATGGCAGCCGTGACATTATTGTCCTGCAGTACCCATTTGAGGGCGGCCTGATGGGGGCTGAAGGGACCCAGCGTGTCCGTTTTGTAACCGCCGGCCTGCGTCTTCATCGCTATAACCCCGATGTTGGCGCTGGCGGCCCGGGCGACTGCCTCTTTCGTCTCCGGGCTGCTGGTGAAGTTGTACTTCACGAGGGCCGTGTCGAAAAAGCGGTCTTTATCGTCCGCAAGCGCATTGAGCACCTCGGCTTCATTCGTGTGCGAGGTAACTCCGAAGAAACGCACCTTCCCCTGCCCTTTCAGCTTGACCAAGGTCTCTCGAATCTCCGGATTATGGATGCGATCTTCCTTGCCGGTCACATTGTGGAGCTGGATAACATCAACATAGTCAGTACCCAGCGCCTTCAGACTGGTTTCCACATCCTTGAAAATGGCCTCTTTTGACAGTGAAGCCGGAGCGATCTTCGTTGCCACATAGACCTTGTCACGTTTGCCTTTCAATGCCCTGGCAACGATTTCCTCGTTCTTGCCGCCCATGTATCGCCGCGCCGTATCAACATAGTTGACGCCATGATCAAAGGCGACTGTCATCACCTCCGACTCCGGCGTCAGCATGGCCCCGAAGCTGACGATGGTAATCTTTAATCCCGTGCGGCCCAGGGTTCGATAGACCGGCGCGGGAAAAACGAAGGGCCCCGCTGCCGCGACCTGCATGGCATCGGCAAGGCCTTCAAAATCTAAGAGAACCGTGCCCGTTCCAGCCAGACCAACCCTCAGAAATTCTCTCCGTCCGATACCAGTATGTTTCTTCTCTCGGCTCATGGCGTCCTCCTTATAAGCTGGGGGTGAAATTTATAGCATTAATTGAGGCCCTTCAACTAATCCGGGTATGATAACCAGGTATTTTTTCAGGCCGGCGGCGGCAAACTGATCTTCAATCATTCCCGCCAGGGAAGGGGCAAATCTGTTATCCAGTGAAGAAGTTGGCGATCGAAACACCAGCCTGTTATTCATGTTTCTAAAGGACCAGTCCACAGCGCCGATGGCCATTTTTACCACTGCCGGCAGACCGATTCCCATGCGGTCCAGGACGAAGTAATTAGTCAGAATCATTTCATTGAGATATTCAGGAAATTGAAATCTGCGTATGATCCTTTCCGTAAGATATAAATGATACTGTTCGATAAAGTCATCGGATAAGACAAAATCTGCGGTGTGATAATGATTTCTATACACCGTCATCATCAGGGCGCCAACGTTCGCCAGGAGACAGGCGAGTTCTACCTGTCGCGCCACATCATCCCGATATCCAAAACCGCGCGCCATTATTCTTCCCAGAACGGAAGCACTGAAACTTTTGGCAAAGATGATCTCAGCGTCATGACCGCCCCGGGCCAGATGATGCATGGCATACTGCAGGATTGACACTTTTGTGTATTGCATACCGAGGCGGTTGACAACGTCGAAAAAATGCTTCACCGGACCAACTTTCAAGCTGCCATGATAAGCAGAATTGGCAATATTAAATAGATAGGTAAAAACGTCAGGCCCCAGCCTGGATTTTAGATTTTCAATTTCGGATTGTCCGCTTTCGACATTGTCCAACACGCTGAGTATGGCCGGGTCAAAACCAAGGACGGAGTCCTTTACCAACGCCTGCTCGATTGTTTCAATTTGGGTTGCAATCTCATTGTCCATGGTTTGCTTCATACTATAATTATTGAGGAAATACAACTATCTTTAACACAACGTCCTTTACACAAGGTTCTTGACGGAAATGTTGCTAAAGGGTAAGGTGCCTGCTACCGCCCGGCTGCGGCGGTGAAATACTCAGACTCTGTTGCCGACCTGAGATTAAGAGGGGGGAGAAGATGCCTGAAAAAATACCGCACCTTGGCGGACCTGCGGGGCAAGCGGGTGGCCACGCCCGGCAAGTTGACCACCGCGACGCTGCTTTTTAGAATTTATGCGGCCGAAATTGAAAATGCAGATCGCGGAAACTGATGTCAGTCATTATTACTAAAAAGCGCCCAACTGGCAGGGTTTTATCTTGATTTTGAGCGCTTCGCAGGCCGCAGATACTTGAATTTTCGGCAGGGCAAGCTCTGCTGCTATCTTCCAGGCCGAGTTGCAGGGAAGGCGACCGTTTAAGAGCCCTTTTGTAATAGCGGCCTCCATTTCCTTCTCGACAGATAATGCCGGCGTGACAATTTTTTTGGGGTTCTCGTAGCCGAAGAGGCCCAATTGGCACTTTGTCAGTGAAACCTCGAGGATGTCAAGCACAACGCCTATCTCGGGCATAGTTTTGTGCAGATCGGCAGCAATGGTTGCCGCATCGGCGCAAGACACCGTGCCGTTTATGATCTTCTGTTTGACCGCGAGCGCTATTTCCGGGGCGGGTTTGAAACCCGCCCCTGCGGACGCATGCTTTTCTTTAAACCGGCCTTTTTCAACTCTCATAATTATTCTCCTGTTATCCTGAATACAATCAGGAAAGATTCATGACCGCGCGCTTAATCCTTGCCACCCCCTCAACAATCTGATCCATAGACGTAGGATAGGAGAGACGGATGTGATTGTCCTGTCCGAATTCCACACCGGGAACTACGGCGACATTAGCTTCTTCGAGAAGATAGGTAGTCAGATCGGTGGAGTTCGTTATTACCTTTCCTCCATAGGAACGACCATAGAAGTAAGAGAAATCAGGAAAGACATAAAACGCACCTTGGGGCAGCAGGCATTTCACTCCGGGGATGGCATTTAGTCCCTCTACGACGATGTTTCTTCTTTTCTCAAATTCCCGCACCATTGCCGTCACACTGTCCTGCTTTCCGTTCAGCGCCTCCACGGCAGCCTTCTGGGAAATTGAGGCGGGATTGGAGGTATTCTGACTCTGCAACTTATTCACGGCCGCTATGATGTCTTCCGGCCCGGCGGCATAGCCTATCCGCCAACCGGTCATGGCATAGGCCTTCGAAACGCCGTTGACCACGACGGCGAGTTTTTTGATGTCTTCGTTAACGGATGCTATGGAAGAAAATATTAAGCCGTCATAAATAATCTTCTCGTAGATGTCGTCCGAGATGACCAATATCCCCTTATCGCCCAGCACGGTGGCCAAGGCTAAAAGCTCTGCTTTCGTATAGGAGATGCCGGTGGGATTGGAAGGGGTGTTCATTATCAGCGCCTTCGTGCGGCTGGTGATGGCATCTGCCAGTTGTTTCGGTTGCAGTTTGAATCCGGCGGCAGCGCTCGTTTCGATAACTACCGGTTTGGCGCCCGAGAGCACAACAATATCAATATAGGACACCCAGTACGGGGCCGGGATAAGAACTTCATCCCCTTCCTCAAAAAGAACCTGGGCCAGGTTATAGAGGGTATGCTTGGCGCCGCAGGAGACCACAACCTCAGACCGCTTATAGCTCAAGTTATTATCTCTTTTGAGCTTGTTGATAATCGCATCTTTAAGTTCATCGGTGCCGCCTACGGGGGTGTATTTAGTAAATCCCGCCTCGATGGCCCTGATCGCGGCCCCCTTGATCGTATCCGGTGTATCAAAATCAGGTTCGCCGGCGCCAAAACCTATAATATCCTTACCTGCCGCCCGCAGCGCATTAGCCTTAGCCGTAATGGCCAAGGTAGGAGATGGTTTAATTTGAGATATTCTTGACGATAATTTCATGGATTCTCCTTTTTCATCCTTAATTCGTTATACTTTTCATATAATCTGCGGCATACGATTTCCGGAACCATGCCCTTCACGGAACCTCCCATGCTGGCAGCTTCCTTAATGATACTGGAGCTGGTATAGAACCATTTAAAGCCTGCCATGAGGAAAACCGTTTCCACTTCCCGATACAGCCTGCGATTCATCAAGGCCATCTGAAATTCATACTCAAAATCAGACAAGGCTCTCAATCCCCGGAAGATGACTTTGGCCTCACATTTCTTCATGTAATCTATCAATAAACCAGGGTAAGTATCTACCGTTACCCGGTCATTGTCTTTATATATTGCACCGATCATCTCCAATCTCTCGGCGATCGAAAAAAGCGATTTTTTTTCGGGGTTGGCGGCAATGAGAACGATAACTTCATCAAACATCCCCAAGCCACGCTTGACAATATCAACATGACCATTGGTAAACGGGTCGAATGAACCTGGATATACGGCTAACCTTATCATACGTTTCTTTCTATACCTCTAATTTGATTTCAAAAAAGTCAATAGCGTATCGCCATATTTGCGCTGCTCTAATACGATAAGCCCCCTGCCCTGTTCCCAATCCGGTTCCTCTCTTACTGAATGCTGAAAAATAATCATGCCGTCCGAGGCAAATAATTTCCCGGCAGCTAAATATCCCGACGTTTCGGAAACGAGCCCGGCCTCATAAGGCGGATCGGCAAAAATGATATCAAAACGCGCGCCTTTTTTTTGCAGTGCCGGGAGGGCTTTTTTTACCTCGGCGCTTAATATATCATAATTGCCCGTAAATCCGCACCGCAATATATTTTTTTCAATGTAATCACAGTAGGCGGCATCTTTTTCGATGAAAGCGACCGAGGCTGCACCGCGACTGAGGGCTTCTATGCCGACACTCCCCGACCCGGCAAAGACATCCAGAAATATTTTGCCGGTCACCGGCGCCAGGATATTGAAAAGAGCTTCTTTAATCCGGTCTGAGGTCGGTCTGGCCTTGCTCTGGGGTGGAAACAGGAGGCGCCGGCCTTTCGCATGACCAGAGATGACCCTCATAGGTAGCCGTTGATCAGCTTTTCGGCAATTTGCACGGCATTCAGGGCCGCGCCCTTTCTCAGGTTATCGGCGACAATCCACATATTAATACCGTTCTTGATTGACTCGTCTTCCCTGATCCGCCCGACAAAGGTATCATCCTTGCCGGCAGCCATAATGGCCAGCGGATATTGTTTTAATTGCGGATCATCAATTACCGTAATGCCGGGCGACCGCATCAGCAGTTCCTTGACTTCCCGGGCCGTTATTTTCTTTTCTGTTTCAATGTTTACCGATTCAGAATGCCCGTAAAAGACCGGAACCCTGACCGTCGTCGCCGTAACGCCTATGAATGGGTCAGAAAAAATCTTTTTCGTCTCGTTGACCATTTTCATTTCTTCTTTTGTGTAGCCGTTATCCAGGAAAACATCTATCTGCGGCAAGCAGTTAAAGGCGATCTGATACGGATATACATCCACTTTAGGCTCTGCATCATTCAAAATAGCCCTGGTCTGTTCTCTCAGCTCCTCGATCGCCCTTTTTCCCGTACCGGAAACGGCTTGATACGTGGAAACGACGATGCGCTTAATTTTCACGAGATCGTGGATGGGCTTCAAGGCGACCACCATCTGAATCGTAGAACAGTTCGGATTGGCGATTATACCGCGATTTTTATACATGCTGATGGCCTCCGGATTCACCTCCGGCACTACCAGCGGGATTTCCGGCACCATCCGGAAGGCGCTGGTGTTATCAACGACCACGCATCCGGCCTGGGCGGCAAGCGGAGCAAAGCGCTCACTGATGCTGCCGCCGGCCGAGAAGAGACCAATCTGGATCCCTGGAAATGAATCGTCATTCAATACTTTTACCTTTATTTCCTGATCTCCGTATTTCAGCATCTTGCCGGCGGAACGCGCTGAAGCCAGTAAGGTCAATTCGGCCACGGGGAATTGACGTTCATGCAAAATCTTGATCATTTCGTTACCCACGGCGCCAGTGGCGCCCACAACGGCCACATTCCATTTCTTCATATTCTACCTCCGTATTATCATTTTTCTTTTAAACTTCCTTCCTGCTTCTCCTTAGGCGTCGTCCGGCAAAGTCTGATCAACCACCAACAGGGTCCCGACAAACTGTAGCCCACAGAAAAAGTAAAAAGGGTGATCTGCGGCTCTGCAGCGACGATGATCAGAACAATTACTATCAAGACAAAAGACATGAAGGGCTTGCGCGAAAAGAAATTTAGATCTTTAAAACTGTAATATTTTACGTTGCTTACCATCAGAAGCGCCAAGGCGACAGTGGTCATTAGAATGGAAAAATCATGATATTTACCTTGTCCTCCCAAATAAAAATAAAGCATGATTCCGGTCGCAATGACGGAAGCGGCTCCGGGTATGGGGAGGCCATTAAAGACTTTGCTCTCGATTATGCCGATCTGGATATTGAAACGGGCCAGTCGCAGTGCTCCGCACACAACGAATAAGAACGCGACGAGCCAACCCCACTTGCCATACGCGGAAAGCGCCCAGGAATAAGTGAGGACCGCCGGCGCAACTCCGAAAGTAACAAGATCGGCCAGCGAATCAAATTCCGCTCCAAATTTGCTCATCGTATTGGTCATCCTGGCAATGCGACCATCCAGGCTATCCAGGATCATGGCTGCCACGAGGAGGACGGCGGACAGTTCATACCCCCCCTGCATGGAGGCCAGGATGCCATAAAAGCCACAAAAAAGGTTGGCTGTCGTAAGAATATTGGGTAACAGATAGATCCCCCGTTTGCGAGGGGCCTTTTTGGCGGCGCCTTCATTTTTCACGGTAGTTCTCCCATAATCGTCTCACCGGACCTTACCTTATCGCCAAGCTTTACAGTAATGCTTGTTTCCGGCGGCAGATAGACATCAAGGCGTGAGCCAAAGCGTATCAGACCGAATCTTTCGCCTTTGGCGACCGGCATCCCCTCTTTTATCCAGCAGACGATTCTTCTGGCAATCAGCCCGGCTATCTGGACCGTAATAATCTCCCTGCCCTTATCCGTCGCGATAACGATAGCATTTTGTTCATTTTCCGCAGCCGCTTTATCAAGATTGGCTGAAATAAACCTTCCCTTGGTATAGCGGATCAATTTTATCGTGCCAGAATACGGTATCCTGTTAACATGAACATTAAAAACATTCATGAAGATACTGATTTTGAGGAAGCTCCCGGAGGCGAGGTCATCCCGGCGCGCCTCTTCAATTTTAATAATCCTGCCGTCGGCAGGCGAAACTACAGCGCTCCTGTCCGTCGGTATCTTCCGTTCGGGGTTGCGAAAAAACCAGGCAATGAAAAGTGTAGCAGCCAGAGTAAAAGCAGCCG
Organism: Deltaproteobacteria bacterium; assembly: GCA_026388415.1. NCBI lineage: Bacteria > Pseudomonadati > Myxococcota > Myxococcia > Deltaproteobacteria bacterium. Next base: position 89,433 of record JAPLJV010000004.1, read on the forward strand.
TCTTGAGAAAACAAAAACCGGATAAAACGAGGGTTAATACGCCAGCCGCGATGATAAAGGGAAGGCCTTCCGGCGCTATAATGCTCTTGTGACTCATGTTAACTTCATTGCCCTGTTCTCTATATGCTAACCGTTCGCGCTTTATAATAATTTCTAACTCTTGTCAACTTCCATATTGCCGCTGCTTTCAGCCATTAAAAACTTCCTTTCGGCTTCAGAAAGTCGCAAATAGCGGGGAGTAAAAGTCAGAACATCCAGACTGTATCCCTCATGGAATTTCCTAAAGCCCAGCAAGCCAACCATACTTGCCCGGACATGAGAAAATTGCACCGGCGCAATAATCGCTTCCGGCAGCATCCGGTTGATCAGGTCGGCATATTTTACCGCCCCTGATCCGAGAAATAACACCCTACCCTCATCCTTTACTTGAGAGATCAATGCCTCTAAATCAGTCAGCCTTTCCTCATGCATCAATTGAGGAATAAAATTGCCGTCCAGCTTGTAAATGGCAGCATACACCTGTTTACGCTGGGCGTCCAGGATGGGACAGATACGTCCGGTAAACGATCCTATGTTGGCAGATAAAGCCAAAAGCGTAGAGAAACCAACCACCGGTTTACCGGTCGCCATCGCCAGCCCCTTGATGGTAGCAACACCGATGCGCACCCCTGTAAAAGAACCAGGTCCCAGTGTACAGACAAAAAGATCCGTCGTCTCCGGAGAAGCGCCGACAAGATCATAAACATGCTTGATAGCGGTCAACAGATGCAACGAATGGTTATCGCCGGTGTTGACAAAGACCTCGGCACGGATTGTCTGATCCTCAAGTAATGCCACACTCAGCGTGGCGCCGGTTGTATCGAGAGCGAGAATCAGCATTGTTAATCATCCTGTAAATTAATTACCTGGAAAACATTTTGCCGATGTCCTGGCTGATGTCCTGAAGGAATTTTATATTCAGCCGGTCCAAATCCATTACCAGCACGAATACCATCAAAACAATCAGCAGCGCAAACCCTACCTGCTGCGCCCTTTCCCGCCACTTAAGATTGATTTCCCGGCCCGTTATGGCCTCGATCAGGTAAAAAAACAGGTGGCCGCCATCCAGAATTGGTATGGGCAAGAGATTCAGCACGGCGAGGTTGATACTGAGCAGCGCCATAAAGAGAAGAAAAGGTATCAGGCCTTCCCTGACCTGGGCGCCTGCCAATTGGGCGATCATAATCGGCCCGCCCAGGGTCTTCGGGGAAATGACCCCCTGAAAGATCTTGACTACGCTCAGCAAGGTGAGCTTGGTAACCACCCAAGTCTGTTTTGCACCCTCGACTAATGCTGAAAAGGGGTTCAGGCGCTCAATTTTTGTTTCTAATGACGGTGAGATGCCGATCTTGTAGGAATTGACCTCTTCACCGAAAATGTCCTTTACCTTGAACAGGGTGGGCGTCAGTGAGACACTTTGCGTTTTTTCGCCTCGTTTTATCGTTAAATTAAGGATCTTACCGCCGCTGCCATTGATCGCCTCGGCCATGTCCGTCCAGCGCCCTATCTGCCGGCCGTCAATCGCCGTAATTGTGTCCGCCTTCAGCAGACCTGCCCTCAAGGCAGCAGAACCTTCCTGAACGTTGCCTATCGTCGGCAGCAATACCGGTAAACCCCAAATATGAACAAGAGTAAAGATTACCAGCGCCAGCAAAAAATTAAATATCGGTCCGGTCGCGACAATCAGCATCCTTTTCCATACTGGCTGCACCAGGAAGGACCTTGCTTGATCGGCCTCGGATAAATCGTCGTCTTCCGATTCACCCAGGAGCTTAACGTAGCCGCCCAAAGGTACGAGGGAAAGGAGATACTCCGTCTCACCGACTTTCTTGCCGATGATACGCGGGCCGAAGCCCAGGGAAAATTTCAGGACGCCCACCCCGGCAAATTTAGCCGTCAGAAAATGGCCCAGCTCATGTACGAAAATAAGTACGCCCAAAAGCACAATAACCGACAAAATACTTACCAAGTTCTAACCCCTTTCCTTACTTCTATCAATGCATTATCCCTGCATGTTGATAATCTCGTGACATGTCTCCCGGGCCCAATGATCAGCCGTCAGGATGTCGGCGATGGTGTGATGACCCGCTTTAACGGAATGTAACGAAAGCGTTTCTTCTGTAATCTCCGTAATTTGCGTGAAAAGAATTTTCCCCTCCAGAAACGCTTGAACGGCTATTTCATTGGCGGCGCTCAAAACGGCCGGCATCGTCCCGCCTTGTCTCCCGGCTTGATAGGCCAGTTGCATGCTGGGAAACTTGTCAAAATCAGGCGCCAAGAATTCCCAGTTTCTCATGGCCGGCAGGTCCAGGCTGGCCCCGAGTGAGGCTGACCTTTCCGGAAAGGACAGGGCGTAAGAGATTGGCGCCTTCATATCCGGTGTGCCAAGTTGCGCCAGAATACAGCCGTCAACATATTCCACCAGAGAGTGGACGATACTCTGCGGGTGGATGTAAATATGAATATTATCAAAATCAATATCAAAGAGCCATCTGGCCTCAATGACCTCCAGGCCTTTGTTCATCATGGTTGCCGAATCCACGCTGATTTTTTTGCCCATCCGCCAGTTGGGATGATTCAAGGCTTGTGCCGGCGTCACTTTCACCAGTTTCTCCGTCGGCAGACGTAAGAATGGCCCGCCCGAGGCAGTCAGGATGATCCGCTTCACGTCCTGCCGACGATGTCCTAACAGGCACTGGAAGATCGCGCTATGTTCACTGTCAACCGGCAATATCTTGCTGCCGGTGGCCTGCGCCTTCGCCATGACAAGATCACCCGCCATGACCATAACTTCTTTATTGGCCAGGGCAATTTCCTTGCCGGCGGCAATGGCCTCCCACGTGGGAAGCAGCCCGGCCGCGCCTGCCAAAGCGGAAACAACCATATCAACGCTTTGAGCTGCTGCGACATCTCGATATCCCTCGGGGCCGCAAAGGATCTCCGGCCGAGGAGAAGAGGGGAGCAATTTCTGCAAGCGGGCAGCCACAGTCTCATCCTTAACGGCAACCATTGGGGGCTCAAATTCGATTATCTGCTCCCGTAAGAGCTCCGCATTTTCACCTGCCGCCAGCGCCACAATCTTGTAGCGCTGCGGATTTCCCCGCACCACACGCAAGGTATTAACGCCGATTGAACCTGTGGAACCTAAGATAGTCAAATATTTCATGTTATTATAAAATGCTGATAGTAAAATACAAAAGGAGCAATGAAGCTGAGGCTGTCGAGACGATCCAAGATACCGCCATGACCGGGGAAAATAAAACCGGCGTCCTTAACCCCGGCCGATCTTTTCAGGGCCGACTCAAATAGATCTCCTAACTGCCCCAGAATACCGCCGCCAGCGCCCATAATCAGAGCATGGATGAGGGGTAATTCCGTGAAGATGAGCTGTTGAAAAATAACGCCGCCCAGCAGGCTGCCGCACATCAGCCCAATGGTTCCTGCTACGGTTTTGCCGGGACTCAAAGCGGGGAATAATTTCCTTTTTCCCAGCGTTTTGCCGGTATAATATCCAAATACATCGCCGCAAAAAGCCAGGACGAGAGTAAGAAATATCCAGCTTACACCCTGCGGCAAGTGGCGCAGCAGAATGAAAGAAGACATCAGCAAGGGCATGTACATGAACCCCAGGACGACTTTCCCCACCCTTGACATGTCAATCGCCTGATCTGTAATTTGAGAAAGAAAGGCCATAAAACAAAGCAGCAAACAAAATGTCAAGACGGAAGTAATCATGGCATTGCCTGATATATATGTGGAAATGGCAATCACTGCGGCAAAAAAGAATACCTCACCCTTCTCCCGGACAAATCCATCCTTGCCAAAGGCTAAACTGTTATATTCCCATACGGCCATTTGAATGGCCGCAAATATTAACAGGGAAAATAATTGTTCAGAGCTGTAATATATGAATATTATTAGTAACGGCGCAGCAACGACACCCGTGATCAATCTCTGCAAGTGGTGGCTCTGCAAGTGGTGGTTCATGTCAAGTCAACCTGTTGCAGTTGGTCGCTTGTCAAGCCATACCTTCTTTCCCTTTTCTGAAAGCTGATAATGGCCTCCAGTAGATCATGGCGACTAAAATCAGGCCACAAAACGTCCGTGAAATAGAATTCCGTATAGGCCATTTGCCATAACAGGAAATTGCTCAAACGGTATTCCCCGCTGGTTCTGATCAGCAAATCCGGGTCAGGAAGGTCTGCGGTATAGAGATAAGAAGCGAACAGTTTTTTTGTTACCTCATCATCCGTTAGCTTGCCGAGCCGGATGTCCTTAATGAGGCCATTGACAGCCTTGATGATCTCATCCCGACCGCCATAACTCAAGGCCAGGTTAAGCACCATACCCTGATTGCCGGCCGTCAGGTCCATTACTTCCCGCAAGGTTCGCCTGATACGACCTTGCAGCGCTTCCGTGTTGCCGATACTGGTCAAACGGATGCCGTGCTCAAGCATCTCCTTAAGCTCGGAGCGAAGATAGTTCTCCAGGAGCCCCATCAGCGCATCCACTTCCTGCGTCGGGCGGATCCAGTTTTCGACGGAGAAGGCGTACAGCGTGAGATACTTGATCCCGATCTCCCGGCATATCTCTACCGTGGCACGCACTGCCTCGGCGCCCTTCTGATGCCCTGCGATACGGCCGAGGGCATGAGACTGAGCCCACCGCCCGTTACCATCCATGATGATAGCAATGTGCCGGGGAAGTTTTTTAAGATCAATTTCGTTCATATTATCGGGGTCGGGAATAAGGATGGTTTATATCTCCATGATCTCTTTTTCCTTCGCCCCCAGAACGGCATCGGTTTTTTCGATAGCTTTGTCGGTCAGTTTCTGTACCTTTTCCTGGTATTGAAACATAACGTCCTCAGAGATTTCATTGGCTTTTTTCATGTTCTTGAATTTTTCATTGGCATCACGACGGGCATTGCGCTGCTTTATTTTGCATTCCTCCGCCATTCTCTTGACTATCTTTACGAGTTCCTTCCGACGCTCTTCCGTCAACGGGGGGATGGCGATACGCACTGTCTTGCCATCATTGGACGGCATCAATCCCAAGTCTGATTTTTGAATAGCCTTTTCAATGGCGCTTATAATACTGCTGTCCCAGGGAGAAATAACTATCAGCCGGCTCTCCGGCACGGAAAGGGTGGCGGCCTGGTTGAGCGGCGTGGGCACTCCGTAATAATCAATCTTGATGCCATCGAGCAGCGCCAGCGATGCCCGGCCCGTCCTGACCTTGCTCAATGATTTATCCAGGGCATGCAAGGCGCCCTCCATCTCCTCATTCAGTTCTTCAATTACCAAATCACTCATAGCTCACACCTTTGGCAAACAAAGTTATAAAAGTCAATTACCCACGGTGGTTCCAACTGCATGACCACAAATTACTTTTTTTATATTGCCTTCCTCCTGCAGATTGAAAACCACGATGCGCAGTTGATTATCGCGACACAGCGAGATGGCGGTAGCATCCATAACTTTCAGGTCTCTGGTCAGGACATCCGTGTAACTTATGCGGTCAAATTTCTTCGCATCCTTATTCAGCACCGGATCTTTATCGTAAACACCGTCAACCTTGGTGGCCTTCATTATGACATCCGCCTTGATCTCCATCGCCCGGAGAGATGCAGCCGTGTCCGTGGTAAAAAAAGGATTGCCGGTGCCCGCGGCAAATATTACTACCCTGCCCTTCTCCAGGTGACGGATGGCCCTCCTGTGAATATACGGCTCCGCTACTTCTTTCATCTCTATTGCCGATTGCACACGGGTATAAACGTCCATCCTTTCCAGGACGCTTTGCAGAGCCAGGCTATTGATAACCGTGGCCAGCATCCCCATATAGTCGGCCGAAGCCCTTTCCATACCCAGGGCGTGGGCCTCGGCGCCGCGGAAGATATTGCCGCCGCCCACGACGATGCCCAGCTCTACGCCCATCCGGACCACTTCCTTGATTTCCCCGGCAATCTTATTGACCGTTTCATAGTCAATGCCAAAAGAGCGCTTGCCCGTCAGGGCTTCACCGCTTAATTTTAAAAGCACTCTTTTATATACCGGTTGATCCATATGTTATTTTAATTCCTCACCTAACTGAAAGCGGGCAAATCTTCGGACAATGATATTTTCTCCCGTTTTGGCCATCATATCCTTTACCAGCGTTCCGATCGTAATGTCCTGGTTTTTAACGAACTTCTGCTCGAGAAAGCAGACATCCTCATAATACTTTTTCAATTTGCCCTCCATGATCTTCTCCCAGATCTTTTCGGGCTTTCCTTCTTGCGATGCCTGGCTGCGATAGATTTCTTTTTCCCTTTCCAGGGCCTCGGCGGGAATATCTTCCGATCTCAGATAAAGCGGATTAGCCGCCGCGACATGCATGGCCAGATCTTTCGCCAAAGTCTGGAAATCAGCGGTCTTGGCGACGAAGTCCGTTTCGCAATTCACTTCCACCATCACGCCGATTCTGCCGCCCATATGAATATAGGAAGCAACCATGCCTTCCTTGGCGGCCTTGGAAGACCTCTTGGTCGCTGCGGCCATGCCTTTTTTCCGCAAATTATCAATCGCATGATCAAAATCGCCACCGGCTGCCGTCAGGGCTTCCTTGCAATCCATCATCCCGGCGCCCGTTTTATCTCTTAACTGTTTTACCATTGCAGATGTAATATCCAATTTATTCAACCTCCTTTATTCTATTTCAATACGATTAAGGCTTCAGGAACTTGCCTGATTATCTGAAAACGCATCTTTTGTTTCGACACTCTCCGGGACATCTGCCTCAGCATACTCCGGCGCGGAAATATCAATTGGGGGCAATACGATAGCTGTTTCCTTGTTACTTTCCGCCTGTAACCGTTCTTCAAACAGCTTCCGGCCTTCGATGACGGCATCGGCAAACTTGGAGGCAAACAATTTGATGGCTCTGATGGCGTCATCGTTCCCCGGGATGATATAATCTATCTCATCGGGATCGCAGTTGGAATCAACAATGCCCACAATGGGGATCTTCAATTTCCGCGATTCCTTCACGCCGATCGTTTCCCGCTTGGGATCAACAACGAACAGCCCGCCCGGAAAGCCGCGCATGCGCCGGATGCCGCCCAGAACATTGTCCAATTTGTCCCGTTCCTTCTGCAGTTTTAAAATTTCCTTCTTGGGAAAAGCCTTGATGCTGTCATCAGCAAACAGCTTATCCAAGTAATTCAACCTGTCTATGCTTTTTTTGATGGTCGCAAAATTGGTCAGCATCCCGCCCAGCCATCTCTGGTTGACATAGGGCATGCCGCAGCGGGTCGCCTCTTCGCGGATAGACTCCTGCGCCTGCTTTTTTGTACCGATAAAGAGCAGCTCGCCGCCTTCCGCCACCATGTTGACGACGAAATTATAGGCCGTCTGAAACAGCCCCACCGTCTGCTGAAGATCAATAATGTAGATGTTGTTTCTCGCCCCGAAAATATAGGGCTTCATCTTGGGATTCCACTTATTGGTCTGGTGACCAAAGTGAACGCCCGCCTCCAGCAGCAACTTCATTGAAATACTCGCCATAAATAACTCCTTTTCAATTGTGTTTTTTCCGCCACCCCTTTCATCTTGACGGTCAGCTTACCAAAGCAACACGCCGCCAATCCCAGGGTGTGTGAATTACCGTGCGTCTAACACAGATGACGCAAATTATCAAGCAGAATACTAATAATTCATCTTGTTGACCAGAGCTTGGCTAATCGCGTCGCTCAGCTCAAAAGATGTACAGGAATCTGGGGAATTAACTTGCATACACGTAAATATTTTATTATAAGTCTCTGCATATGAAAAACTTAAAAAAGTATCTCACGGCAATTGTATTGTCGGTAATGTTTCTGCTGGGTGCGGGCTGGTGGTTTTTTGCCACTTGGGGAGAAACAGAAAAGCCGCTGGCATTGTTAGGCGGGGACTTACGGACAATGGGCAGGCAAAAAACCATCAACATCACTTTTGCCGACCTTAATTCCGGGTTGCGCAATATCTCGGTCGCCATTATTCAGGATAACAAGTCCCATGTCCTGGCCGCGGAAGCCTTTCCGCATAAAGGCATAAAGCAGAAAAAACTTTCCCTGCCCGTGGTGGTATCGGACTTGAAACTCCACGGCGGCCAGGCAACACTGAGAGTAGTTGCCGTGGATTACTCCGTGTTTAAAAATGAAATCGCCATAGAAAGGCCCATATCTATTGATCTGATCCCCCCCCAGATATACCTGTTAACGTCCACCAACAACATTAACCCCGGCGGCTGCTGCCTAGTTGCCTTCCGCACCTCGGAACCAACCGTGACCAGCGGCGTACAGGTGAATAATAACTTTTCGTCGGCTTATCCGGCCACTTTTACCGGTAAGCCGGCCAATGTGGCCTATTTTGGTCTGCCGATGGTCGCCCGCGGAGAGGGGATAAACATCAGGATCGTCGCGCGTGACGCAGGCGAGAATGAAACCTCCATCACGCTGCCCACCCTCATCAGAATGAAAAAGTTCCGCAACGACAAGATGCAGTTGTCCGATAAGTTTCTCAATCAAAAGATGCCCGATTTTCAGCCCTTGCCGCCAGAGTTACAGGGGAAAAGTCCGCTGGAAATCTTTGGCTACGTAAATGGACAGCTACGCCTGGCCAACGAGACCACTCTGCGTGAACTTTGCCGGCAATCGGATCCCCGCCAGCTCTGGGAAGGAACCTTCCTCAGGATGAAGGATGCCTCCCCCATGGCCCAGTTCGGCGACAGGAGAACGTATATTTATGAGAAAAGGGTCATCGGGGAAAGTGTTCATCTGGGTGTAGATCTGGCTTCACTGGTGAATGCGCCTGTGGAAGCCAGCAATAACGGCATCGTCAAATATGCCGGCAACCTCGGCATTTATGGCAATGCAATTCTCGTTGATCATGGCCAGGGAATTTTCAGCATCTACGGCCATCTGTCGGTTATCAATGTGCAGGCCGGGCAGCGTCTCAAAAAAGGCGATGTCATGGGTAAAACAGGCGCCACCGGTCTGGCCGCCGGCGACCACCTGCACTTCGGTCTCCTCGTAGGCGGACAGTTTGTCAACCCGGTCGAATGGTGGGACCCGCACTGGATAAAGGACAATATCACTGATAAATTGGATGGGTTGGGAGTTAAGGGTTAAATTTTATAACTTCCCGATATCACGGTGGTTGATCGTCACCTGGTAATTTCTGTCTATGAAATATAAGCCCAGTTGGTTAGCCACGACTGCGGAACGGTGCTTGCCACCCGTGCAACCTAACGCTACATTGAATCTGACCTTCCCCTCCTTTTCATAAAGTGGCAGCAGAAACGCCATCAAGTCAATTAGTTTCTCCATAAACACTTTACTTCTCTCATCCTCCAGCACAAAGTCCCGTACATTTTGGTTGAGACCATCGTAATTCTTCAGATGTTCCACATAATAGGGGTTGGGAAGAAACCGGACATCAAGCACCATATCGGCGTCAACAGGTACACCGTAGCGAAAACCGAAAGAAGAAACATGCAGCACCAGCGCTTTCCCCTTTGCTGCGGAGGAAAGAAAGTGCCGTTGGACCGCATCTTTCAATTGATGGACATTGATGGAGGTGGTGTCAATGACCTGGGCCGCCATCTGTTTGAGTGGCGATAAGCTGTTTCTTTCCAATAAGATACCATCTAAAACGGACCCCCGGCCTGACAGCGGGTGCACCCGCCTGGTTTCACTGAAACGATTAATCAGGGCGTCGTCGCCGGCATCGAGAAAAATGATTTCAATGCCATAGCCATGATCTTTGAGCCGCTTGAATATTCTTTCATATTTTCCCAGAAAACTCTGCTGTCTCAGGTCCATCACCATCGCCACATTGGCTATGCCCTGAAACTCTTCGGCTTGCAGCTTGAGAAAACGCGGCAGCAGCACAACGGGTAGATTATCAACGCAAAAAAAGCCGATATCCTCCAGCGCCCGCAGTGCCGTACTTTTTCCGGAACCGGAAAGGCCCGTGATGATCACCACCCGCAATTCTTTCATGCTGCTCCCCCACTTATAATTCGGACGATACTTTCGAGCCGCCCGCCCCGATCATTTGCCCAGGGGATTCTGAAAAGAGGAAGCCTGACCCCCATGATTCTCCTGCCTGACCGTCCATCATACGGCGCAGGGACGAACGGCCGTGCGTCTCTACAAATCTCCGCAACCATGTCTACAGGTGTTTCATCAGCAATACAGGTAGCAGGCAGTAAGTCTTGTACCGGCAAAACACCAGTTCCTTTAATTTCCAGGAGATTTTTAACCAATGCCTGGCTGCTTCCATAGAGACGTCCGCCCTGGCGTTTTTCAATTTCCACGGCATCATCGGCAATCCATTTATGCCCCCGCCCGGCCAGTTCTAACGCCAGAGTCGTCTTTCCGGCGCCGCTAACCCCGGTGATCAAGACGCCCCGGCCGCAAACATTGACGAGCGCCCCTTGTACCGAAAGACGCCGGTGCAGCTTTTCGCGCAGCAAGCCGGAAAGACGGCTGGCTAAGAGATTTTCATCAAAGCGGGAACCGAAAATAAAAGTTGACGTCCGCTCGGCAAAGCGAACAAGAAAATCAGGCAGGTCGTCAACTCCGGATAGCGCCAGACAAGGAATGCCCGCTGCCACTAAATTATCAAAAAACTTGCGCCGCCTCTGCCACGATGCGTTATCAAGCCCGACAGCGACCTGCGGGGCCATGACCAGAATGGTACCCGGAACAATTTCCCTGACGGTCCCCGGCAAAACCTCCGGTGTAAAATGCTCATCAGTAAGGCCGCTTTCGCCCTGAACACGGTTCACCCTTTTTGTCAGACCGGCGAACCCGGCCCGGCTCGTTATACCGAGCCGGGCTTTACTCCCGGCCAGCAGGTATTTTAACGTTAAGGTTTCCATCACAAAAATAATGGTCAATCAGGTCAGACTGATCAGGTTATCCTGTTCCACCAGCAAATTAAATAATTCAGCGGCAGATTTGGCTTCCATGAGGTTCTTTCTCAAGACGTTATCCTTCAGCAGTCGCGATATTCTGGCCAAAACCTTCAAATGTTGACCGGCGGAATTCTCGGGCACCATCAGCAGAAAAAAAAGATGTGCCGGTTTACCATCCAGGGCATTAAAATCAACACCCTGGTGACTTCTGCCGATGGCAATCCTCAAGTCATCGAGACCGCCGATCTTGCCGTGCGGTATGGCGATGCCGTCTCCGATGCCCGTGCTACCCAGTCTTTCCCTGTCCATTAGCACCTTAACCATATTGCCCCGGTCATCAGTGCTGCCGGCAGGCATCAGAACCGCCGCCAGTTCCGCCAGAACCGCTTCTTTGGTCGCCGCCTGCAATTCTTCAATAATGAATTCGCGCTTTAAGAACGTCGTTATCTTCATGAAGATCCCCTCTGATTTCAACCAGTCGTCTCTATCAGGGCAAACTTCCCATCTTCTTGACGATACAGGACGTTGATATTCTCTGTTGTCGAATCCCGATAAACGACAAACCGATTTTTTGCCGTTTCCAGCTCCATGACCGCATCATCCATGGACATGGGCTTCAAAACGAGACTTCGCACCGACACAACCTCAATACCCGACGAATCTTCCAGATCCTCGGCCGCAGTTCCACCCCCCGCAGCCCCATCCTCACGCATTGAATTGTTCTTGTGTTCCCTGATTTTCTCCTTGTGTTTTTTCAACTGCCTCTCAATCTTGACAACCGCATTGTCAATGGCCAGATGCATGTCTTTTTCTTCTTCCTTGGCATTGATATTCAGGCCATTGGCCGCCAGATTGATTTCAGCCACATTCCTGAACTTCTCGACGGAAAGAATGACCCGGGCTTCTACAGCGTTGTCCACATATTTCTTCAATTTTTGCAGTTTCTCGTCAACATATCCCTTCTGCCATGATTCACCCTCTGCATTCCTGAATGTAACAGAAACTATCATGATTAATCCTCCTGTTGTTATTTCCAGCCGCTTGGCCGGTGCATAGATAAAGACTTAATATTCACTCGGAACTGTTAAAAATATTTTTTCCGCCGCGAGGAAGGCAGAATACGCATCATCTCTCTGTATTTGGCCACGGTGCGCCGCGCAATTCTTACCCCGGCCTCATTATTAAGACGCTTGACTATTTCCTTGTCGCTGAAGGGATGGAGGGCGCTTTCGTCGGCAATGATCTTTTTGATGGCATCCTTGACACTCTTGGAGGCAATGGCATCGCCGTCCGTCTTCTGGATGCTGCTGCTGAAAAAGTACTTTAATTCAAAGACGCCGCGCGGTGTATGCATGTACTTATTGGTAACCACCCGGCTGATCGTTGACTCATGCATCTCCACATCATCCGCGATGTCCCTCAGCACCAGTGGCTTTAAATACTTGATGCCACCATCAAAAAAATCCCTCTGATGCCTGACAATACCTTCCGCCACCTTAAAAATCGTCTTCTGACGCTGCTGGATGCTTTTTATCAACCAACTGGCAGCCTGCACCCTTTCCCGCATATATTTTTTGTTGCTTTCGCCCGTGCTCTTATCGTCCCTGCCGGTCATCATTTCCCGGTAGTAATTACTGATCCGCAACCTGGGCAGGCCATCATCATTGAGAACTATCTTGTATTCGTCCCCCACCTTAAAAATATAAACATCCGGGATGATGCTTTGCGCCCTTTCTTCCGTATAAATACTGCCCGGCTTGGGATCCATATGGGTAATCGTCACTACCGCCGCTATTACATCGTTTAAAGAAACCTTCAGTTTTTTGGCGATATGACGGTAATCCTTTTTTTCGAGATCGTGCAGGTGTTCCTGAATAATTGCCAATACCAGTTCCTGGGACACCCCCAACATTTTACCCTGGATTAAAAGACATTCTTTCAGGTCACGCGCGGCGACGCCGGGAGGGTCAAACTCCTGCACCCGGCGCAGGACATTCTCCAATAACCCGATTTCCATTTTTTCCTGCAGGGCCAACTCCTCCAGGCTGGCCCTTAAATAACCATCCTGATCAATGTTGCCGATAATCTGCTCGCCCGCCATCATTTCCTGTTTCGTGCAACGGGAAAGCTTGAGTTGCCACATCAGGTGATCCATCAGGGACGGCTTGGCGCTCTGCAAATTATCCATGGTGGGAGCTTCGCCATCCCGGCGTTCGTAAATCTGGCTGGTTGGCCGATAGTCTTCCAGGTAGTTGTTCCAGTCAAACTCTTCTTTACCGTCGCCTTCCCCCGTAAGTTCCTCGGTCCGATCCACGTGCTTGAGATCGTCACTATCGAGCACGACCGCCTCATCTCCGGCTACCTCGCTTTCCGAGCCGACATAATCATCGGGGGGAGTCTCTTCCAGGAGCGGATTTTCTTCGAGCTCCTGATTGACGACGTCCATCATCTCCAGCCGGGAAAGCTGGAGAAGCTTAATCGCTTGCTGGAGCTGCGGCGTCATGATCAGTTGTTGGGAAAGTTTAAGGTTTTGTCTAAGTTCGAAGGCCATTTTTCCTGTATTTCTAAAGTTTTTTAAAGACTGAAACCTTCACCAAAATAAATTTTTCTGGCCTGCTCCGACCCGGCGATCTCTACCGGCGTCCCCGTCACCAGAACATTGCCTTCGTTTACGATATAGGCCCGGTCGCACACGGAAAGCGTCTCCCGGACATTATGATCGGAGATCAGCACGCCGATGCCCCTGGCTTTGAGTTTCCCGATAATCTTCTGAATATCCGCCACGGCTAAGGGATCAATGCCGGCGAAGGGCTCATCGAGCAGCATATACTTGGGCGATGTTACAAGCGCCCTCGTAATTTCCACGCGGCGCCTTTCACCTCCCGAAAGCGAATGGGCCTGATTCCGGGCCAGAGCAGTAATATCCAGCTCCCTTAATAACTCACCGAGACGCTGTTTTCTCTCTTCCGCACCGATCTTCAGCGTTTCCAGTATGGCCATGATGTTTTCTTCCACCGTCATGTTTCTGAAGATGGAGGCTTCCTGCGGCAGATAATTCAAACCCTTTCTGGCCCGGATATAGATGGCGCAGTCTGTTATGTCTTCCCCGTCCAACAAAATATGGCCGTCATCCGGCCTAGTCAGACCGACAATCATATAGAAAGTGGTGGTTTTGCCGGCCCCGTTTGGTCCCAAAAGACCGACCACCTCACCGGGATTTATCTCCAGCGAGATGCTGTTGACGACCTTCCGGCCGCCGTAAATTTTCATCAACCCGGATGTGGACAGTTTTCTCATTATGGATTACTTCTTCTCCACCGGATATATCGTCGCCTTCACCCTTTTATTCTCGGCAGCTTCGACCACACCTCTGTTTTCATTGAGGAAAACCTCTATCTTGTCGCCGCGCAAAATATTGTTCCCCTGTTGCATCACCGCGCTCCCGGTCATCACAATCTTTTGGGATTCCTGGTAATAAACGGCCTGATCTCCCGTCACCAACCTGTCGCCCTGGCTGACAGAGACATGACCCCTGGCCTCTATTTTTTCCAGGTCTCCGGTCTTCCCAACGTCACGCAAGCCCTCCCGACCGGGATCCCGTTCCTCCTTTTTGTAATAAAGAAAGATTTTATCCGCCTTTATGACCCTGTCACCCTGGGTAGCAACGGCATTGCCGGAAAATAGCACCACCTTTTTCGCATCATAAGCCTCCAGGCGGTCGGCGCTGATCTCTATGGGATGGCTATCGGCCGGTGATTTCCTGGCGAGCTCGGCCCCCTGGGCAACAGGAGCGGCACAGGGAACGAATAATCCCCAGCCGATAAACAACAAACACAATAGCCGACCTTTCATTTACCCCCCATTTACCTGGTTCTGGCTACTTAACCCGGGCCCGGACCCTGGAGAACAGCACGATATCCTTATTCGGCAGGGAAAGAGACATACCCACCCCGCGGATCTGCAGGCGCGGGGTTTCCATCAAGACCGCCGCGTCAGTATGCAACCGCTGCCCGGCAGCGGAATATTGCAGGTCATCGGTAGCAAAACGCTCGCCACTCACGGAAGTAACGCTTACATTACCGGATATTTTCATATCCCTGGTCGCGGTGTCCAATTGCCCCTTTTCTGCTGCCAACACCATCACCTTGCCATCCGGAAAAAAGAGTTTCACCTCCACCTGGTCAAAGTAGGCCAGATTTTGCTTCCTCAGATAACTGGCTTTTTTCGCTCTGATCTCCCACTTGTTGCCATCACCTCCCACTTCCCGGTAAAGAACATTTTTCACCTCGAGGTCGGCCCGATCAGACATGATTTTCAGCATGGTTGTCGGTGAGAGCGGGGAAAATTTGTCAAAGAAGATTATCAATACCGCCACTAAAACTAGCACCCCGCCAAGGACGGCTATTATTAAAGTTCTTTTCTGGAACCTCATGATTTTTTATATCACCCACCGCCCAATATGTAAAGATTAAACGTATTTCCGATTGATTTGAGTATGTTATATTAACTCATACCTCGCGGCCACCTCCGGCCACTTCCCTTGCGCCTTCAGGATAATCTCGCAAATCTCCCGTACTGCCCCTCGCCCACCCTTTTGCTCCGTGACGTAATCAACCACATTTTTCAGATCAGCGGACGCATCGGCCACGGTAGCGGAAAACCCGACCCTTCTCAGGACTGGCACATCCACCACATCGTCCCCCACAAAAGCCGTTGCCGCCGGCGAAATATTTTTTTTCCGGAGAATCTCCTCAAATACGGTAAGCTTATTGAAAACGCCCTGGTAGATCTCTTTGATGCCAAGGTCCAGGGCGCGATGGCTCACCACCTGGGAAGTCCGGCCCGTCAAAAGGACCACTTCCACCCCATATCTCATCAACATTATCAATCCGTGTCCGTCACGAACATTAAAATGCTTTGTTTCCCGACCGGCATCATCAATAATTATTTCCCCGTCGGTAAGAACTCCATCCACATCAAGGATCAAGACCCGGACAGGCTTAATCTTCTCCTGCAATGCCTCAGTTATCATTTCTCTCATATACACCTCTTGGATTGTTTAGACGGTCAGCGCGCCCGGCCCCTGTTTCACCAGCCCGTCAATCGCTTTCAGGATGGCCAGAAGGTCCGAAAGGGTTGAGAGGTATAAAGAATTGGGACCATCGCAAAGGGCGCGCTCCGGATCGGGATGGACCTCCAGAAAAATGCCGTCCACCCCGGCCGCCACCGCCGCCCGGCATAAATAGAGCGCCATTTCCCTCTGACCGCCGGAAGCAGTCCCGGCGCCGCCCGGCAGTTGCACGCTGTGCGTGCCGTCAAAGATTACGGGATGCCCCATGCCCCTGAGGATGGGTAGAGAACGGAAATCCACGACCAGATTATTATAGCCGAACGAGGCGCCCCTTTCCGTAACCATGATATTGCTGTTGCCGGCCGCTTCCGCCTTCTTGATGATATTGCCCGCATCCCAGGGAGCCAGGAATTGTCCCTTCTTGATGTTAATAATTTGGGCCTGCCGCGCAATCTCGGCTACAAAATCCGTCTGCCGGCAGAGAAAAGCCGGAACCTGCACCACGTCGAGAACGGCGCAGGCAGCCTCAATTTCTTCAAAGCGATGCACATCGGAAAGGACAGGTATCTGCAATTCCTTTTTGATATTCGCCAATATCGCAAGGCCTTCCTTGCAACCCGGCCCGCGGAAAGATGCGAAGGACGTCCGGTTCGCCTTGTCATAGGAGGCTTTAAATATGAAAGGTATGGCCAGCGCCTGGGTCAGGTTTTTTAAATACAGGGCAATTTCCATTGTTTGCCGCTCGTCCTCAATAACGCAAGGGCCTGCAATCAGCACAAAGGGCGCCCCGCCGCCGATAATAAAATCATTTAATAATATCTGTTTCATTTTTCCCTCATCACCGATGATCTATCATCATTGTTAGACCTTTGCACAACTCCCTTATTCGTCATTCCGGTGAAAACCGGAATCCAGGAAGTGGCTGATAATACTGGATACCGGCCTTCGCCGGTATGACATAGTTGCTGGTTTTATGTAGTTGTGCAAAGGTCTCATTCTTTATACTTTTTTTCCAGCATCCTGATCCGCATCTGCGGGATCTTGGTCCTGGCCTTGGTCGCCTCGGGATTTAATTCATAGGCCTTGACATAGGACCGGTAGGCCTCGGCGTACATTTCCTTGCTTTCATAGGCAACGCCTAAATTCAGATGAGACGCATCGTCTTCCGGATCGTAACGGACGGCTAATTTATAGTGTTCTATCTCTTTATCCACATCGCCTTTCAGGGCATAAACATAACCGCTGCCGGCATAGGCGGCAGCATTCTTGGGATCAAGCTCCGTTATTTTCTTGTATTGTTTGAGGGCGCTGTCGTATTGTTTTTCCTTCAGATAGTATTCCGCCAGGATGTTCAGCACCGGCGCCGTGGGGTGGAGCGCCGCGTATTTTTCGTATCCCCGGATGGCCTCTTTCGTCCGGCCCAACTGCTCATAGGCATAGGCCAGGTTATACAGTAATTGCGGTTCCTTGGCGCCGTTTTTTATCGCCTTTTCATAATTTTCCACCGCCTGCTGATACTTGTTCAGCTCACCATAGGCAAAACCGAGATTCGCATAGCCGGCGGCCCTTTTGGGGGCAATCTTGACAATCCTTTCGTAGCGTTTGATGGCCTGCGCAAATCTTTTCGCCCGCAGGTCCATGTCCGCCAACCTTTGCAGGGTGTCCAGATCATCGGGCTTCAGGGTCAATACTTTCTGATACTCCGCCGCCGCTTCCGGCTCTTTTTTCCCTTTCTCATAAGCCGTCGCCAGATTGAAGTGAACGACCGGATCGTTGGGGGCCAAAGTCAGCGATTTCCGGTAATTTTCCACTTCTTCCTTCCAGAGCCCTTTCCCTCCGTAAGCCAGGCCCAGATTTGCCCACAGTGCGGCATTGCGGGGCTGCTTGCCGACTACCTGCGTATACCATTTAATGGCCTCGTCGTAATTACCCGTCCGGAGCGCCGCTCCGGCCAGGGCGGCCATGGCATGATGGGCGGTGGGCGCCTTCGCGAGGACTACTTTGTATTGCTCAATGGCGGCCGCCAGCCGGTCCGTTTTTTCGTAGGCCTCTCCCAGCTTGAAGCGTCCCAGGGGATTGTCGGGATTCAATTGCAGTGACTCCTTGTAATTGGCAATCGCTTTTTCCCACTGTCCCAGCCCGCTGTAGGCCAGGGCAATATCCATAAAGGTCGCGGCATCCCTGGGGCTGAACCTTAATATCTGCCGGCCCGTTTCTACCACTTGTTGATAATCCTTGGTCGTCATATAACACTTGGACAACTCCACCAGGACATTAAGATCATTCGGGACGATCGAAAGGGCGCGGCGATATTGGACAATGGCATCCTCCGGCAATCCCGCCCTTGCATAAACCCCGGCCAGCATCTTGACGACGTTGGCATCCTTGTCGTTCATCGCAATCGCCCGCTTCAGGTACTCGATCTGCAACTGGCGATTATCCGTGCTGCGGGCATAGCGCAGCCAGTCCTGGGGCAGGACGTTGACGTTAAGCGGCAAGGCGGCAATCTCTTTACCCCGGTATATGACCACGATCCGGTATTTTTCCGCGCCCCCTCTTCCGGCCGCATCCTTTTCTTTTTGCACGATGTGATCTATCAGCTCAATGCCCCGGAGCAACACCCCATAATCGTTGCCGGTCCCCATGCCTTCCACGTCAACGGCAATGCCGCGGCCAAAGAAGGCATCGGAGGAAACGCCCTTGATGACAAATTCGTCCTTATAGGAAAGTTCCAGGGAATCGCCGGGTTTTAATGTCAATTCCTGGCCGTTTTTTTCCATATTCAGGTAATAGAAGTGCGGCGGCTCACCCAGAAACAGGAACGAAAAACTGCCGGCAACCCGCTTGGCGCCTGAAAGAAAAGGCGAAAATTTCTCCGGGAAAAAAGCAATGCCTGCTCCGATTAATGCGCCGATCAGGGCCGCAACTGGCAAAACCAGCCAAATTTTCCGGCTTCGTGCTGCCCCCGGACTATATTGTATCTTCATAGCTTATCCCCTGGGATGGTAGCGGCGGTGAATTTCTTTTAAGCCCTCACGGGTAATATGGGTGTAGATCTGGGTGGTGGAAATATCGGCATGACCCAGCATCATCTGCACGGAACGTAAATCAGCGCCGCCCGCCAGCAGATGGGAGGCAAAAGAATGACGGAAGGTGTGCGGATGCACTTTATTTTGCAGCCCCGCCTGGGCGGCATACTTCTTCACAAGCTTCCAGAAGCCCTGCCGCGAAAATTTATTCCCCGATTTATTCAAAAAAAGCGTCTCGCTGGGACGTCCTTTCAAATATAACGGCCTGACCTCTTGAACATAACCGTGCAGACAGTCGTAAGCCACTTTGCCGATGGGCACAATCCGCTCCTTGTTCCCCTTGCCCATCGTCAACAGGTAACCTACCTGCCAGTTGATGCTGCCCATCGTCAGGGAAATCAACTCGGAAACCCGTAGCCCAGTGGCATAGAGCAGCTCCAGCATCGCCTGGTCGCGCCGGGCTGGTTTCGTTGCTCCGCCGGGCTGGCTTAAGATCGCATTCATTTCCTCCCGGCTGACAGCATCGGGCAGACGCAGGCCGACCTTAGCCAATTCAATATTCGCCAGCGGGTTATGATCGGTCATCTTTTCTGCCAGAATAAATTTATGAAACCCCCGGATGGCGGCAAGCGCCCTGTTCAGGGAATTAGCAGTCAGACCCCCTCGTCTCCGAGCCGTCAGGTAGGCTATCACCTGCTCAGGGGTAATGTCGCCGACAGTCTTTATTCCGTTTTGTTCCATGAAGGCGGCATAACTATGCAGATCCCGACTGTAGGCGTCCAGCGTGTTAGCAGCAGCGCCCTTCTCCACCGTCAGAAAATTAAGATATTGATCGAGCAAGTCGTACATAGCCCACCTCTCACCTTTCACCCTTCATCGCCTCATGGAGTCGCGCCGCCTGCGACAGGAAAACCTCCATCTTCGCCGTGATTACCTGGGGGAAAGGATTGCCGTCGCTTTCAATAGCCAGGAATGGAAGTTCGGAGATATTGGCGATTTCCTGCCGCCGCGCCCCGTTACCGTCTCCGGCGGACAACTGCCATCCGCGACCCATCGCCTTCGACAAGATAGCTTCCGACAAGCGATTGGGCATGCAACCGAAGGGACCGATGGCAATGACGCCGCAGTAATGACGCGGCACTTCATAAATCGCACTGCCTACGGTCAGGATGGCTTCACCCGTCAGTTGGGGACTGATCAAATCACGGGCGCTGGCGATCAGGTTGGGTATGTCATCATAGCGGCAGGGCATCAAACCGGAGCCGGCCGCAATCTTTTTATAGGCCCTCTCGTAGTTTCTCATCCACAGGGATCGCAAAAGGAGCCCCGGCCGCTCATGTAAAGCCGGCCGGCAGCCGGCCAAATTCTTGTTAAAGCAATAATCGGTGTAGTAAATCCATTCCATAACCCCGGCTGTTTTCACGGCCAATCCGTGCTCCGCAAGCTTTTCCACGAGGGATTGCCGCGACAGGTCGTCATGACGGACGAATATCTCCCCGGTAAGCAGAACGGCAGGCACCGTTGACCAGGGCTTTATTCCCTTGATAGTCTTGAGTTTTTTCACCTCTTCCGCAAGAATATGCTTTATATTTTTAAAATCCGGTGCGTCTGCCAAGACCACCGTGATCTTCTCCCAGGCCTCGCCGTAAATGCGGAGGGCGGCTTGTTTATCCGCCGCATTGACGATAAGCAGGGAATAAATGTCCTGGAAGATATCGGCCAGAATCGTGCCCGACCAGAGCTTCAAACTGAAGTCCTGGCCGCCAAAATCCCGATAGCTGTTTTCCGCCTGCAGGGAAAAAAGGGCCACATCCGGGATGCCTAATTTTTCCATCATATGACGGATAAAGAAGGAATATTGACCGAAACGGCAGGGTCCGGAGGCCGTGGGCATAAAATACAAGAGCAGATCGCCATTTTTCCCCTCCGCCTGCACATACTGGAGAAGACCACCCAGAGTGAGCAGGAGGGGCAGGCATTCTTTACAGCTCGTGTTGCCGCGTCCGAGTTTCAGCGTCTCTTCATCCGCCGGCGGCAGGGCCGTAGCCCGGATGCCGACGCTGCGGAAAACGGCGGCCAAGGTCTGGTTGCCCAGCTTGCCCATGGAGGGGATCAGGACATTGATGCGGGGGTCACGCAGATCGTGTTCCAGTCCCCGGGAGTCAATATAAACCTGCCGCCGCTGGTCGAAATGAGCCGGTACGAAAGTCGTAGCCGGACGGGTTGCCAAATTTTTCCCCTGGCGGTCCAGCCCCCGGTAATTCCTGATTATGTCCAGAAAGGCATCAATCCGCGTCTCCAGACCCGCATCGGCGACGTGGCTGTCTAACTCCAGGATCAGGAACGGCTTCTTGCCCATGGCATGACGGAAATACTCGACCAGGAAAGAATCCGGTCCGCAGGAAAAATTGCTGATATAACAGGGAAATAGCTGCGGGTGCCGGGCAATAAATTGCGAGCTTTTGAGGATCGTCTGACCCGCCGCCCAGTACATCTCCTCCGGGGCCGTCGCGCCGGCCAGTGGGAGGAAGGCAAAGGGCAGGACCGCTACTCCCCGGGAGGCAATTTTTAGCGGAATCCCCATGTTGGCCTCGGAGACAAAGGCGTTATAGGATCTCCCGACGATAACGATGGCATGGCGATCCGGATCATTTTCCAGTTCCTGCAGGACATTCCGGCAATGCGCTTTCATTTCTGCCGTTATCCCGTCCTGAACGCCCTGCGCTTCCTGAAAAGCCGCCAGCGCTTTTTTGCGCCCCACTCCCATCTTCCTTGCCATGCCCACCATGACTGCCGCCGCCTGCTTTTGACCCAGGGAAAAATCCAGAACGGGCTTCAGCACCCTGCCCTGCTCCTGCAAGGAAGTCAGCAGCGCGTTATCTTTAAATGCCGTGGACAGATAATATGGTTCTCCCTGAGAGAAGGGACAAGTGACGCCCGCCCGGCCGTCGTCATCGCCGCTTAGTCCCTTCAAATGGGGAATAAAAAGGTAGTCCGGCTTACGGTTTAACAGATTCAGGAAGAAACCATGCGCTATTTCGGCAGGATAGCAAAAGGCCGCGCCCTTGTAATCAATGCCGTCCGTTTCCAGGGCCTCCGGAAGCTTGACGCGAAATCCCAACCGCTGGAAAAAATGGCGATAGAGAGGATAAAAGGTGTTGACATGAAAAGATTTGTTGATGCCGACCGTGGGCGCTGCCGGTCCGCCTTCCGTCTCCCCAAGCGCCGCGGGATGATCGGGGAAAATGAGTTTTTCATATTTTTTGACGAGGTCAAATTTTTCCGTATCCACCAGAATGTGGGAACGGGCATTGTACCAACGGTTGCAGGCGCCACCGAAAGGATAGGTCTTACCTTCGATCCGGACCCTCGTAATCTCGCATTTGCGGTCGCAACCGCTTTTGCCGCCGTGACAGTTGAACGGTTCGTGATGTTCGAAAGTCCTGGCCTTCAGAATCGCCAGCGAAAATTGCTTTTCCGCCAGCATGCCGATATTCAGACGTTGTTTAACCTCCAGAGCGACGCCGAAGGCACCCACCAAACCCGGTTCGGGCGGTACAATAATGCGTTTTCCCGTCAGGGCCGCCATCGCCAGGGGCACGGCCCGATTATAGCAGACCCCCCCCTGCATGAAGACCTTGCTCCCCACCGGCCGATTCCCCTTGACGCGGTTGTTGTAGTTCATGCAGATGGAATAAACCAGACCCGCCAGGATATCTTCTTTCGTTAAACCATCTGGAAGGCATGCTTGATATCGCTGCTGATGAAGGCCGCACATTGATCACTAAAGTTGGGCGGTCGCTCTCCTTGCAGGGCCAGCGGACCGATCACCTCCATCTCCACGCCCATGGTTTCCCGGGCCACTTCCTCGAGGAAAGAGCCGGTACCGGCGCTGCAGGCATCGTTCATGGCGTAATCCGACGGCACCCCTTGATATATGTATGTATATTTCGCGTCCTGGCCGCCGATCTCAAAAATGGTATCCACCGCGGCATCAAAGAAAAGCGCCCCTGTGGCATGGGCGATGATCTCGTTAATGACGCCCTCCGTCATGGCGTAGAGCCCGGCTATCTGACGGCCCGAACCGGTCACCCCCACCCCGGCGATGACGATCCGATCCGCCAGTCCGCCCAGTTGCTCATAAAGAGAAGTGAAACAGGCGCGCGAGGCCTCCACGGGATTGCCGTTCGTCCGCAAATAAACGGATTTCAGTATCTTGTCATCGGATATTCTCACGAGGACGGCTTTTGTAGTCGTTGATCCGACATCCAACCCCAGCAGGCAACGGTCGCCGGCGCAGACGCTGCCTCTTTCCAGGGTCTTGAATTCCACTAACTCCTCATAATTACGCAAGGGCGCCAGGCAGGAAAAGGTATGCCCGATCTCTTTAAATGCCTGCCGGCTTTCGGGAAAGGGCAGCGTTTCATGTTCCAGGGCCCAGACGGCGGCGCCCAGGGCTTCGAAATAGGAAGCCTCTTCCGGAACAACCAAATCTGCTATTCTACCGCGCAGATAATCAATGACGACCTGGTTCCGGGTCAGGCCGCCGATGATCATGATTCTCTCACTGCCCGGGATCTGGCGGACGACCTCCAGGATCTTGCCGGCGATCATCTCGCATAAGCCGGCGACGATCCGCCCTTTGGGAATACCCTTGTTCATGGCATGGGTGCAATCGCTTTTACAAAAAACACTGCAACGTCCCGATACCCGGTACGGTTTTTCCTGCTGCGCAAAAGGGACGGCCTCTTCCAGCGACAGGCCGATACGGCGCAACTGCTGCACAAAAAATTCACCCGTTCCGGAGGCGCATTTGTTCCCGGTTTTAACGGCGCATATCCTCCCATCCTTGCCCAGCACATAAACCAGAAAATTTTCCCCGCCAGCACTAATCACGGCATCAATACCGCGTCCGCGTCCGTTCAGATGGTAAAGGGCCGCCTCGACCGCCTCCGGCTCCGAAATGGTAGAAAAATTCACCGCCTGGCGCAGCTTTCTACCCGTCACGGCAACCTTGAGGCGCTCATACCAAGGCAAATCAGCGAGTACATCCAAGAGAGCGGCACGCGGATCACCGTTGTGGAGCCGGGCTATAAGGGGACGGGCAGTAATCCGGCCCGTATCTGATATCACGGCTTCCACAACCGACAAGGTGGAGGCGCCGATGCAAATACCAAGGCTCTTCATGGTGCTTTCACCTTAATTCCGAGCAGAAATGATATGTAATTACCGATGACCACTTTATTGAATCAATCCCCCCAAATAAGTCCCGTGGTATTTTTCATAAGTATCAATCGTGGTGAGCATACTACAAACTGGGCAGGAAGGCGAATATTTTTAAACTTTTCCCGAGCCGGGATCATAATTCACTGTTGAATTTGCTTGAGAGAAGGGTGGTATAGTGATATCCTCACCCCGGTCTGGAGAAGCAAACTCTTCGCGATGCGATAAACAAAAAACATTAGTTTACGGGGGGTGCGGTCTATGAAAATGTTTTTGATTGTCTATTCCCGCGAGGCGGATGAAGACATCCTGGCCGCCTTCAAAAGCTCCGGGATCACGGGATACACCAAAATGCAGGAAGTTTGCGGTGAGGGCAAGGAGACAGAGCCCAAGCTCGGAACCCATATCTGGCCGGGCATGAATAATATCCTGTTTCTGGTCATGGAAGATGGTGCAGTGCCGCCGGCCAGAAACCTTCTCAAAAAACTGAAACTGGAACATCCCCGGGCGGGAATAAAGGCTTTTCTCATCCCCCTGGATGACTGCGTCTGACATATCGGGAGACCTTTGAAAATCTCCCCTAACCCCTCTTTGACAAAGAGGGGAATAATAATGTCACTCCTTTGCTAAAGAGGGGAATCATACTTTCCCCCTTTAGCAAAGGGGGAGTAAGGGGGATTTGATGCGCAAAAGTCCACAGCTTGGTCTCCCTTGGGTGGTTCAGGCTTGCAGCCCCAGAAAGAGCTTTCAATCTCCTTGAGCCAATTGCAAAACTCGTCACACCGGTGCTCTGTTAAGTTTTCGCTTGATGGGGAAAAACCGGCGTCCAGCGCGCTTGTAACACATTTAAATTTCTGGATTCCGGCCTCCGCCGGAATGACCTGCGGGGCTCTGGCTGGTTCAATCTTGCAGATTGAACCAAAACATTAACAAAAAACACGCATGACCTTGCGGAAAAGTCTTGACTATCGCGCAAAGCGTTGCTAAATAGTCGCCCATGAAGCGTTATCTCTACGATCCTATCAAAACGGACTTGCCCCGAAAAATGGTCATCCTGACGGGGCCCCGGCAGATCGGGAAAACCTGGCTCGCCAAGGAACTCATGGCCGAATTCCAGCGCCCCCAGTATCTGAATTATGACCATGTAGATGATGCCCGGATCATCCGCGCCAACTCCTGGCCGCTCAATGCCGACATGCTTGTCCTGGATGAAATCCACAAGATGAACGGATGGAAGATGTTCATGAAAGGCATTTATGACACCCGTCCCGAAAATCAGGCCATCATGATAACCGGCAGTGCCCGGCTGGATACGTTCCGGCAGGTCGGCGAATCCTTGGCCGGCCGTTATTTCCATTTTCGTCTGCATCCGATCTCCATGAGGGAACTGCAAGGGCAACTGACGCCCGACGAAGCGCTGGCGCAACTGAATCGTCTGGGTGGATTTCCGGAGCCGTTCCTGTCCGGCTCCGAGACCGAGGCGGCGCGCTGGCGGAATCAGTATTATACCGATCTGATCCGGGAGGATATCCTTGAATTCGGCCGGCTCCAGGAAATTCGCGCCATGCGTCTGCTGCTGGAATTGCTAAGATCGAGGGTCGGATCACCAATCTCCTACACATCGCTCGCCGGCGACCTGCAAATTGCGCCTAATACGGTGCGCCGCTATCTCGACATTCTGGAGAGTCTGTGCATCATCTTCACCGTGCGCCCCTTTCACACCAATGTGGCGCGGGCCATTTTGCGGGAGCCGAAAATCTATTTTTACGACAGCGGCTTCGTGCTGGGCGACGAAGGGGTGCGGCTGGAAAACACCTGCGCGGTCTGCCTGCTGAAACATGTCCACTACCGGCAGGATCTGGCGGGGGAAGATACAGCCCTGCACTACCTCAGAACTAAGGACAGCAAAGAGATAGACTTTGTCTTGACGAAGGAAGGAAAGGCGACGCACCTGATCGAGGTGAAGCTGTCGGATGATTCACTCTCGCCGGCCCTGCGCCTGTTCGCCAGGAAGACGCCGGATGCCGCGGCATGCCAATTGGTCCAGAACCTGAGGCGGGAACACCAGCAGGACGGCATCTCGATCCTTTCGGCCGGTAAATGGCTCGCCGACCTGTCCGCATGAAACCTTCAGGGACAAAGGACTTGCATGAACGTATCTTTTTTGATACGATATACCCATGAGTGGACCTATCCTATCAGTAAAGTTCTTCCATACAGAAGCTGGCAATGAGCCGGTAAGGTATTTCCTGCGGGATTTACCACCGGAAGATCGCAAGATTATTGGCACAGATATCAAAGAGGTTCAGTTTGGCTGGCCGCTGGGTATGCCGCTGGTACGCAAGATGGAAAAGGACTTATGGGAGGTTCGCAGCCATCTTGAAAGACGAATTTCTCGAGTGCTATTTACTGTGGTTGGCGGCCAAATGATCTTGCTTCATGCCTTTATCAAGAAGTCGCAGGGTACGCCACAGCCGGATTTAGAGATAGCAAGGGCCCGTAAGAATCAGTTGTAGGAGGTGGTTATGAGTAATGAGCATATTGGCAGTGATTTTGATGACTTCCTGAAGGAAGAGGGCATTCGGGAAGAGGTGACCGCAGCCGCTATCAAGCGCGTTATTGCGTGGCAATTGGCAGAAGCCATGAAGAGGATGCACATAACCAAAACTGAAATGGCAGCTCGTATGCGTACGAGCCGCGCTGTTGTAAATCGCTTGCTGGATGAAGATGATACCAGCATTACCCTGGCAACTCTGTCGCGGGCGAGTTTGGCCGTAGGCATCCCACTGAAGATTGAGCTTCAATAATTTCGCCAGGGCTGGTTCACTCTTGCAGATTGAACCAAAACATTAACAATTGGTTCAGGCTGCAAGCCTGAACTAGCAAAGAGCTTTTCTATTTCTTTGGAATTTTTCTTGACAACCCCTGATTGTGTACGTAAACTAAGTCCATTGAACCTAACCTATGAGGTGTTCCATGCAAACCATAAATATCCACGAAGCCAAGACACACCTTTCACGTCTGGTTGATGAGGCCGCCAAAGGCAATGTTTTTATCATTGCCAAGGCAGGAAAGCCGATGGTCAAGGTTATGCCGTTAGCCGCAGCGGAGTTGAAAGGGGCTGAAAAACTGGGGTTCATGTCGGGCGAGATTTTGGTACCCGACGACTTCGATTCTTTAGCGGCAGCGGAGATTATTCAACTTTTTGAAGGAAAGCCCTCGTGAAACTGCTGCTCGATACGCACATTGTCCTGTGGGCTGCCGGCCAGCCCGAAAAGCTCTCTGAATCAGCCCGCATCCTTTTGACGACGCCCGGGAACGTTTTATTTTTCAGCGCGGCCAGTATCTGGGAGATAGTGATCAAACGGGGCCTGGGGCGTGAGGATTTCAAGGTGGATCCACAGCGCTTGCGAAAGATGCTCATCGTGCATGGATACACGGAGCTGCCGGTAACCGCGGAGCATGCCTTGTCGGTAGAGGCGTTGCCCTTGCTTCATAAAGACCCCTTCGACCGCCTGCTCCTGGCTCAGGCCCGCACGGAAGGGATGCTTTTGCTCACGGTTGATGCTCTCGTTATTCAATATCAAGAATCCGTTATAGCTGTTTGAATACCAGCTCATCCTGAGCCTCACCCCCCCGGGCGGGACGCTTCCTGCTCGTGGTGCTGATCATTGCCAACCGAAAAACGAGAATCATTACGGCCAGGGACATGACCGACAGGGAGAAAAAATTTTATCGGAGAAAAAAGCGATGAAGACTCCAAAATTTGAAAATCTTAAAGACGAACGGGAATTCTGGGATAAGCAAGATTCGACGGATTATCTGGATGATTTCGAGGAAGCAGAAAATATAGTTTTCGCCCGTGCCAGAAAGGACGTTCTCTCTCTACGGTTGGAACCAAAAATTTCCAATAAGTTAAAAGAGGTTGCCCATCTGGCAGGACTGCGGCCAACTACGTTTGCCCGGATGCTCATCATTAAAGGTCTCAGAGAGAAACTTGGCGCCTGAAAATTGTTAATACCCAGAAAGTCGGCCGCCCTGAGTGCCGGAATTCCGGTCAAAGGTATCCTGGAGAAGTCCACAACGGAAGGCGATCAGGTCGGATAGAAGGTGTAAAATTATCATTGACTTATAACACGCCATTTTCTATTCTGGCTATCATGGAAAAAGAAGAACGGTGCGAGGCAGCGGTGTCTTGGGAATGCGCCTTTGACTTCGAAAGAATGAGAGGAGGAAAGTTATGCAAACTGAGGAAATTTTACACAGAATAGCAAAACCTTTTATATTGTCGGGTATATATAAAGATGAAACAACGGCCTTAACTGATTTGACATTGGATTATGTCCGACGCAAAATTGAGCAATATGATAATATTATTATCATGTTGAAAAAAAAGCATGGCTGTGGTTTCGACCAATTTACAGAAAAGATAAAAAATAATACATCCGATGAAACAGAGGATGACTGGATAGAGTGGAAGGGCGCCAATGAGATGCGGCAAGCCTGGAGCAATGCTAACAAAATGATCATCTGCAATGAATCATAATTCCCCCCTTTAGCAAAGGGGGGGTAAGGGGGATTTGATGCGCATTTTAAGTCCACAACGGAAGGTCATCAGGACGGATAGATGGTGCAAAATAGAAGACCCCAATTTGCGGTTTCCTGTCTTGACGTTTTGGTGTTAATATGCTACGTCCTGACCCGGAGGTAAGAAACATGAGTGAACCCGCCAAGCGTTCCACAATATATCTGGATCCACCCCTGCATCAGGCACTGCGCATCAAGGCAATTCATACCCAGCGTACCATGTCTGATCTCGTGAACGAGGCCGTTCGTTTTACTCTACAGGAAGACCAGGAAGACCTTGCAGCGTTCCATGATCGCATGATTGAACCGAACCTCTCCTACGAAGAGCTGCTGAACGACCTTCAGACACATGGAAAATTATAAGCTGGCTTTCAAGAAATCGGTTACGAAAGATCTGCTTCCACTTCCCAAGAGAGAAGTTGCCAAGATTCTGAAATGCATTGAATCACTGGCAAAGCAACCGCGTCCGCAGGGCTGCGAGAAACTGTCCGGCCAGGAACGTTATCGCGTCCGTCAAGGCGTTTACCGCATCCTTTACGAAATTCAAGATGATTTGCTGTTGGTCACGGTCGTAAAAGTCGGACATCGAAGTAATGTCTATCGCTCATCCTGAGCCTGTCGAAGGATGGAAAAGCTACAATATTTGTAGATGCAACACCAAAATATGGATATATTTTCAGAATGGAGGGCCGAGCGGAGGGTGGATGAAGGGTGATTTGCAGGCTGCCTCAAATAAAAATATAAAAAAGAGCGGTAATTAAATAAGCACCAATTAGCCCCCTCCCCCCTGCGGGGGAGGGTTAGGGTGGAGGGGATGTTGCCATGAAATCCGAACGTTGAGACCTTTGAAAATCTCCCCTAACCCCTCTTTGACAAAGAGGGGAATAATAAAATCCCCCTTTAGTAAAGGGGGATACAGGGGGATTTGGCATATTGCCAGAAGAAATTCAAAGGTCTCACGTTGCATGCTCCACACCCGCCCCCTGCCCCCCGCCCGTCACCAAAAGTAGGTGCTTTAAGCAAGGGTGGGGGAACGTATCGGGAAGGGTTAGGCAATTGCCTCGTAATCGTCCATTTGAGACCTTTGCACAACTCCCTTATTCGTCATTCCGGTGAACACCGGAATCCAGAAAGTGGCTGATAATACTGGATACCGGCCTTCGCCGGTATGACATAATTGCTGGTTTTATGTAGTTGTGCAAAGGTCACAATTTGCCTAACTGTCTTTTTTATTGACACCGGCCCATTATTTTGCTTTACTCTGGCACGCTGTGTGCTTTAAGAACGGCACATAAGAATTAAAATCCATGAAAGGGGGGTGAAAATTCGCGTCGGTTTGAACCTGGAAAACGGAAAAGCACCGGTAAGAAAATCCATTAATCATAATTCTAAGGAGGAGCAAAAATGTTGACAAAGAAATTGAGAAATCAGAAAGGTTTTACGTTGATTGAAATCATCGCGGTCCTCGTCATCCTTGGCATTCTGGCGGCGGTGGCCGTTCCCAAGTATATGGACCTGTCGGACAATGCAAAGCTCAAGGCGATGGACGGAGCGCTGGCAGCAGGAGCGACCAATGTTTATATGCAGTACTCAAGGGATTTGCTCAGTGATGCCACTTTTGCAGCATTGGGATCGACCGCGCAAGTAACTAAGTTACAACAAGACTTGGTTGCTGCAGGCACGGCTGTGAATAACGTAGGCGACTTTTCAGTATCTTATGCAGTAGATACTCTTACTGGTTGTGGTGGGGCAATAAAGGTAACCATGACGGGTGGACCTCCTGTGATCGGCGGCGCCTACACGGGTATAAGTACCTATTATGGCGGTACAGCTCCAAGTAAGACTTTTTGTATTGTTAATTAGTTGGTTCTAAGCGGTAAATATCCGGGCGGGGAAGCTGAGGGTTGACTGATGTTTCCCCGCCCTCTTTTTAATACCTGAGGACATCCTGCCTCATGCCCAGTATATACCCTTCCAAACAGGCAGCCGTCCCGGCGTTCTTCCTGGTTTCAGCACTACTGCTTTCTTTTTTCTTCAACGGGCAGAAATTTTACGCTTTTCTGGGGACGCAGACTTGCCTGATTCTGGCCCTGGCCGGCGCTCTCTGGTTTGCCTACGAGGGCAAGGAAGAAATCAAAGTCTCAGCGGTAACCTTTCTGATGCTGGTCTTGGCCCTGTGGCTGTTCATCTCCACACTGTGGTCCCGGATCCCGTATCTGAGCATCATCACCGCCTGGTGGCTGGCGGTAGCCGCCCTGGCCTGCGGAATTTTTCTCCTGACGCCTCGGAAGGGATTCCTCTATGCCGCCCTGCTGGGGGCGGCCTTCGTGTCCGGCGGGCTTCAGGGTCTTTTGGCCCTTTACCAGTTCTTTGTCCTGGAGACCCTTCCCAACGGTCTTTTTCTCTACAAGAACCTGCTGGGATCTTTTTTGGTTCTGCTGGTTTTTCTCCTGTGCGGCCTTTTTTTCATCCTGCCCGAAGAAAAAAAAAGTATCCGTTACCTGCTCCTTACGTTCCTTTTTTTTCTGACCTTTGTCGTGGACATTATTCAGAGCCGCGGGGTTTTTCTTAGTCTATTCCTTTCGATGCTGCTGTTTTTTGCCATTGCCCGTTATCTGAAAGCCAACCGCCGCACCCTCGTAACGCTTTTGGTGACGCTTGTGCTGGCCTTTGTCTGTGCGGAACTGGTGAGCCTGTCTGCAACCCTGACCGGGCTGAGCCAGCGGGTGATGAGCCTGGAAAATCCCTTTGCGGCTGGCAAGGACCGGTTTCTCATCTGGCAGGGATGCCTGGAGATGATTCGGGATTATCCGTGGTGGGGGACGGGCCTGGGAACCTACTGGCTCCTGTGGCCGCCCTACCGCTCACCGCTCGACACCAGCGGCGGATATTACGCCCACAACGATTATCTGCAGTTCTGGATTGAAGGGGGCATCCCCTTGCTGATCATTTTGTTGGGGCTCATGTCCGTCATAGCCGTCGCGTTTTACCGGACGATGAACGCGAAAGAACTGCCCCAGGCAAACAAAATTGAGGCATTGTCTCTGTTTGCCGGCCTTATGGCCCTGGCGATCCATACTGTTACTGATTTTAATTTTTACAATATGCCCACCATGATCCTGGCGGGGGTGATGCTGGGCAGGCTGGACATGCTGAGCGCCACGAGAAAATGGCGGCTCGTTCTTCCTGAGTGCCTGAGGGTACGGACTGGCGTGTACAGGACATGCCTCATGCTGGCGAGTTTCACTCTGCTGTCCTTTTTCCTCTGCATGGGTTTATCCTATTATTATTGTGAGCAGGGCAACGAACTGTTTGCAAAAATGAACCATGCCGGTGCAGCACGCAGCTACGACCTTGCCGGCAAACTCTGGAGTTCCTACGATAAACCGCTGTATTCCCGTGCCTATCTGCTGGGAAGTGTGATGAAGCCGGCGGGTAATGATGCGGGTAACAGCGAAACGCGTCGAGAAATTTACGTTCAGGCGAGGGAGTATTTGAAGCGGGCGGAAAAATTGAACCCCTACCAGCCCAGGACCTACCTGACCCGCGCACTGCTGGAGGAATCCATGGGCGCCGAGATGAATGTGATTGCGGGCGTCTTTGAGAAGGCCCTGCAGGTGGATCCTCTGTTTTTAAAAGGCCGGACCGAGTATGGACGCTACCTGGCCCAGTCCGGGCAGAGCCGGAAGGCGCTGGCCATCCTGGAAGCAGGGATGGTTTACTATTATCACCCCGGAAATCCGGAACTGATTCCCTACTACCAGTTGACGTCCATTCTGCGGCGGCAGAGCGGTTATTTATACGGGGCAGCGGAGTTGGATGAAAAAATTGCAGTCATCAAGGAAGAAAGTCGGAAAGCCCGTGCGGCTAAAAAGCGCGACTGGCTGTTTTGAAAGGGAATTGGGACATAATCGGGGACGGGCTCACATTTCCTCTGCCGGTTCAGGCTTGCAGCTTGAACCATTTGTTAATGTTTAGGTTCAATCTTCAACATTGAACCAGCCCGTAGGGTCTTGTCGTAACAGTTTATCCGGTGATATCGTAGTGCAGTTTCAGGGCCGCCTTTACTTGTGATAACAATGCCGTGGGCAAGGTGCCGATGAATTCTACCAACCGGACCTTATCAACAGTCCTTGTCTGGTTGACCATGATTTTGGATCTGCTGGTCAAATTTGCTGTTCCGGCCGGGATTTCGACTTCAAACGAGTAGACTCGGGTCACGTTAGATGTGATCGGAGCGATGGAGACGATGGGCGAATGCTCATTGTTGATGTCATTGGAAACCACGACGGCAGGGCGGACTTTCTTGACTTCAGCACCCACCGAGGGATCGAAATTGACCCAGAAAACATTCCCCTGTTTAAGCGATTCCATCGGCAATAGTCCCTTCCAGATCGGCGTTCATATGTCTGATCTCCTCACCTGCTTCACGGTACTCGACGGCAAGCCTCCGGTTTCGTCTTTCCTTGATAGCGTTGTTGATTGCCTCACTGATAAAGTGGCTTCGTCCTCTGGATTCGACCTCCTCAGTGAGCTCTTGATATGTTGCCCGGGGCAGACTCACATTGATTCGAATAACATTCATAATGTACCTCATTAGTGTGTGATATCTTGAATAATAACTTTAAATCTTTTTCTTGTCAATATTTTTACTGAAGAATTGGTGACGGGTTCACTTTCTTTGCTGCTTCAGGCTTGCAGCGTGGAGCATTTGTTAATGTTTTGGTTCAATCTACAAGATTGAACCAGCCGGAGGCATCCTTGAGCGCCCACACCTCTTCCAGCGTATCGCCTCGGATGACGGGCTTCACCGGGGAAAGGGTTCGGGCATTCTGCATCCACACATCGCGCAAAAGAGTATAGTCGCCCCTTTCTGCCTGGTGGCCGATGATGTATTTTTCACCGAGATTTTCAGCTTTGATGATGATGTCGGTCATAGGAGATAGGAGATAAAAGTTAAAGGTGAATATTGAAGGGTGGGGAACCAAGAGTAATGAAGCCTTTAAACTCTACATATTTATTCATTTTGAAAAAAAGTCTCTACATCCATTTCCAAATCATTTTTTATGATCTTTAGGAGCAAACCATAGGGTACATCTTGATTCCCATGATCAGGGATGGTAGTTTTCCTCCCATCGGGATGTCTGAAACGGATATGTGACCCTTTTTGACGAACTGCTTCGAAACCAAACTTCCTTACCATTCTGATAAGGACCCGGAATGATATTGCGGGAATGTGGGTCAGTGTCTTGCCATTTCAATATCTCTCACGCCCACAAAAGTCATTTGTGCGTCAGTCGCTGGCGATTCTTCCAAAAGACAAACCTCAATGGCTTCCTGGATGTTTTCTAATGCCTCATTAATGGTTCTGCCGTAACTTCTACAAGCCTTGAGGATAGGGCACTCAACAATGAATACGCCGTCCTTGTCCTGTTCAATTATAACCGGATAATGTTTTTTCATTGTTTCCTCCATCATTTTTCCTAGGTCACTAACGGTGCCTTAATATATTTAGAATTCTTACAGTAAACCGACAATTATGATACGGTGATAGGATTAACCAATCATAGGCGCATGTCAAGAGATTTGTGAGCCTCTGTGAGGCCCTCGATGGTCACGCGCCCGGTTGAAGGCTCGGTAATGCGGCTTAAAATCTTCAATAGCGTGCTTTTCCCGGCCCCGTTGCGGCCGATGATACCCAAGGCCTCTCCGCGGCGGATCTCAAAACTCACATCCTTGAGCGCCCACACCTCTTCCATCATATCGCCCTGTATGACGGGCTTTCCCTGGGAAATAGGGGGACACGATGCGGCATCATGTCCCCCTATTTCCCTCGTAGGGTTCGCGCATTCTGCATCAGCACGTCGCGCAAAAGCGTATAGTCACCCCTTTCCGCCTGGTGACCGAAGACGTATTTCTTACCGAGGTTTTCAGCTTTGACGATGATGTCGGACATAGTTAAAAGGGAAAAGTTAAAGGTTGAAAGTTAAAGGTGAATGGTGAAGGGTGAGGAGTTAGGGGTTACCTATCGCCTAACAGGGGCGCTTCGAAGCTGCTTTCTATCAGCCCGGTTATTCCTGCGGATATTTATTACCCTTGGTGCCATTTTTCCCATTTCAATCCGGTGAATAATCGAAAATCATCAATGTTGCGTGTGACCAGAGTTAAACCGTTGGTTGCGGTTATGGCAGCGATCTGACCATCTACAAAGGAAGGGGGCTGTCCTTCAGAGGTTAATCTGGCTCGTTCTACGGCATGCCAGCGGGCGGCACGTTCGTCATAGGGAAGTATAAGCAGATTTCTGTGAACAACCTCTTCGAGGAAGACTTCTAGTAATTCTCGCTTCTTCGAAAGGAGCATCCGATAGCAGCCAAACTGCAACTCATGCCAGATCGGAGCGCCAATGACCAACTCACTTTGATGCTGCTTGCACCGTTCCATTACTCCCTGGTCAGGGGTTGGTTTCACTAATTCAGAAACAACGTTGGTATCCAGGAGATATTTCATGCAGTCCAACCGGACGCTCTACCGGGCGACGGGTCACGTAGATTCTTAAGATCGCTTTCATCAATAACAATACCTTCGGAGGAGATAAGGTTCCTCACTTTCCCGAGACTTGCCCAGAATCCTTGCCCGCCTTCCACCATGCGTCTGTAGTCTCTTTCGGGAAGTAACATCGCTACCGCTTTTCCGTATCTGGTAATCTCTACAATAGATCCTTCCTCCACTTCGCGAAGGATGGAAGGAAGCTTGTTCTTGGCTTCCGCCACCGAAACGCTTCTGCTCATCGCTTTTCACCTCGCTTCATATAACCGTTGGGGGTATTATAGCCATAATGATGGCTATGTCAAGCTTATTTTCATCTGTTCCGTTACATTTAGATAAACGTTCCCCCGCCCGGACAGTTCCGGGTGAAAGCCTGTACCCACCTCCAGCAGGCTTGCTACGCGGCCATTGATCGGAATCTTGGGACACGATCCCGATTTCTGCGAAATTGGGTCATGTCCCGAAATTCCCGGTAATGCGGCTCAAAATCTTCAATAGTGTGCTTTTTCCGGCCCCGTTGCGGCCGATGACGTATTTTTTACCGAGGTTTTCAGCTTTGATTATGGTGTCGGTCATAATGACTCAGTTAAAGTAAAATGTGAAAAGTGAAAAGAATAAAGATGTTTGCGGTATTTGCAACGGCTGGCTGGACCTAATTTACCTCTGCAAGTAGAGAAAAATATTCTTCGCGGCTAATGTTGGCCGAACGGAGGTTGTTTTTGATAATAAACACCGGAATCTCTTGCCAGTCGGGAATTACAATGGGCCTTGCGATGCCATCTTTGGTATAAACATAATGATCACCTTCGATTCTGACGCAAGTGAATCCGGCTCTTTCAAAAACCCGCATCAGCTTCCGTGCTGGTATAGGCGATATTTTTGGCATTTAACCATGAACTGACATGAGCTCAGTTGCAATTAGACGTGGCGTCAGCCAATCTCCAAATCCTGCTTTCTCATACCCCGATTCGCTCAAAATATCTTCTAAAGTGCCCATTTTTTGGGCTTCTTCAAGAAACAAACGAACCGCAGTCTTTAGATTATTACGGGCATCATCAACAGTGCCACCGCAACTGGAAACATCAAGTTTTGGCGAGTAGGCCACATATGTGTTGCCCTCTTGAAAAACGATGCTGTCAAATTCAATATTAATCATTTCGAATCCTCTTTTCTCAGGTCCCTTTCCGGCATGCCTTCTATCAAATTCACGTTTTCACAACCAGATCAGTTTTCTTTTTCTGGCCCTCTCGACAGATTCCGCGACTTGCTGTGTGCAGAATTTGTATTACCTTACCGTTGAGGATTATATTCCACCCCGCTGTTATCTGCAAGCATTAAGGTGAATTGGGGGGGACGGATTCACATTTCCTCTTTAACTGCCCCCTCTTTGGTGTAAGTCTTGCCGTAACCCGTTTAACCCGAGCGCAGATTATAAGGAACTCTATCAATTAGGGATATCTGCGGCGTCCGTCGGGAAAACACGGGAGGCCGTCACCTTCCTGAAAGTCGCCAAGCTGAAGGTACCGCCCACTGATACGGAGTTTCTTGAAAAGATTGACAAAAACCTGGCGATTCATAGCGGGGAGGGGAAAGTAACCACTTCTTGGTTTTTTCCTTTGCCTTTATTGCCTGCTTCTGGTATTCTCTACCCATGAACAAGAAGCAGCGTAAGATCCTTCACGACATTTACGAAAAACCAACCCGTTGCGATGTCTCATGGCGGGATGTCGAATCTCTTTTCAGGGCAATAGGGTCAGATATTTATGAAGGCGATGGGTCGCGTGTTTCGGTAGTTTTCAATAAACGGGTTCTTGATATCCACAAACCACACCCGAGCGGCGACATGAAAAAATATGCAGTCGAAAAAGTAAGGGATTTTTTGAATATAATAGGAGTAAAGCCATGAGTAAAAACTTTCTCAAATACAAGAATTACGTCGGTAGCGTCCGGTTTGACGCAGATGATCGTATCTTTCACGGGAGCGTCCTGGGCATCAATGACGTTATAGGATTTGAAGGCTCGTCGGTGGAGGAGCTTGAGAAAGATTTCAAGGCGGCCATTGACGACTATTTCGAGACATGCCGGAAAATCGGCAAAAAACCGGAAAAACCTTTTAAAGGCGCCTTCAATCTTCGACTGGATCCGTCTCTCCATGAGATACTTGTAACCGGCGCTTTAAGCGAGGGGAAGACCTTGAACGCGTTTATCAAGGATGTTTTGGTAAAAGCCGTTTCCGAGGTGCATGCCTGAGCAAGGAATTGGGGACGGGTTCACATTTCCTTCGCTGGTTCAGGCTTGCAGCTTGCCGCATTTGTTAGTGTTTAGGTTCAATCCGCAAGATTTAACCTAAACAGAAGAAAAATGAACGAAGAAACCATCCTGGATTTCCTTTATATCAAGTCTCTCAGCCACTGGCTAACCCCGTATTGTTCTCAGCTTGCAGTTTTTCCCATAGCAGGGTGATAATCAGCATAGATGCATCATCAACATCAAGGTCTTTATTTCCGGATGCCACCCGGCAAGATTCTATCAGCGCCTCATTTCCCGACCACAGACCCAAGGCACCCTTGGCATAATTACCGAGCGAAAAGTGAAGTTCGTCCAGATCTTCCTTTTTCGTAGTTAACAGCGGGATCTCATAATTGCCCGCTATGTGAACCTGTAAATAATCAACTGCTTCTTCAACGGTCTCAGGCGGGTATCTAACGATTGCCATATAATATTTTCCTTCCTTTTGTTATTTTACAGGGAATTAGGGACGTAATAATTCCGGGGGAGAGTATACTTAATTCCCAGAATTAACACTATATTTTTTCTAATATCTGATAAAAAAGTCGGCACAATGGGCAAGTCGTGGTCTGGATCGGCGGCAAGAGGTGAGGCCTCAAACCACGCCGAACAAATGGTTCCATTAACTGAATTACTTGAGTGGCCATGCTCGTGCCAGAAATCATAGATGCCCGATAAGAGCATTCGGGCATGACAAAACGTTTTGCAATTACCTCGTTACCGCTAAAGTTTCTCTTGACGGGTGTAAAGGCGCGGTGTATATGTGTGACAAGTAACATCATAGGGGGTATGTATGGCAAAGGTATTGAATGTCCGGCTGCCGGACGGAATAGCAGATCGGCTGGAGAATTTGGCAAATGTGACGTGCAGGCCGAAATCATTTTACATCAAGGATATGCTTGAGCGTCATCTGGATGATTATGAGGACGCATCGCTTGCACTGGAGCGTCTGAACGAGAAGAATGCAAAATACCTGACGACGGAAGAAGTGGAGAAATCCCTTGGCCTATAACGTGAGATGGAACAAGGGGGCGCGTGATGATTTGGCGCAAATAGATAAATCCATTGCACGGCGAATTATCGACAAGATAACGGGTTATTTGGCATCCAATCCTGAGGATTTGGGCAAACCCTTAAAAGGCATTTTTCGTGGTCTATACCGTTATGGCTTTGGAGACTGGCGGATTATCTATGCGTTGGATCGGGAAGAGAATTCGATCATGATTCTGCGGGCAGGACACAGGAAGGATGTTTACAAGAAATAAACAAGTAGAGACCTTTATCTGCCGAAACTCGAAAAATCGTCATACCGGCGAAGGCCGGTATCCAGTATTATCAAGCACTTCCTAGATTCCGGTTTTCACCGGAATGACGAATAAGGGAGTTGTGCAAAGGTCTCACTGCGTGGAATTGGGGACGCAAAATTCTGGGGGCAGTATAATTAAATCCCGGAATTCACATTATATTTTTTCTAATGAGCCTCTTGCAAAAAGAGGGATGATTTATTTTTACCAAAAAATGCAAAATAACATATTGTAATTATTGACCTTCAAGGTATTTCCTGGTATAGTTTTGTAACCAGCAAAACGGAACCGAGGAGGATGCCATGAAGGTCGT